>CACWXE010000053.1 GCA_902764715.1 uncultured Ruminococcus sp.
TCGTTCTTCGGCTTGTTTCCTATGCCTTGCTTTGTGTATGCCCAAATAATCTCATCTTTTTTCATTTTAGGGCTTGACTTTTATTTGCAAGACTCCTGAAAAACAATGTGATATATATGGTTAATTTTACTATACAACTATCGAAAAGTCAAATGAAGGAACTGTGAACAATAAGGCGTTTCGGAGCAGATACAGTCGGAGAATAAGCCTTCCCCTCGGGGGGGAAGTAACTGAAGACTGAAGATTGAAAACTGAAAAATGATGGGCGGGACACCCGCACCCGAAAAATAATTGACCGAGCAAAGCGAGATACCATTATTATTCATTCTTAAGTCTTCAGTTTTCAGTTTTCAGTCATGCACCCGCCTTTATCTTGTGATACTGTAACGGGCGCGTGCGTCTTTTTCTGTGCCACTATTACGGGCGTGCGCCTTTATTTTGTGATACTGTAACGTAGTGAGGAAGCAAAAAAGCCTTCCCCTCGGGGGGAAGGTGTCGACCAACGGGAGACGGATGAGGGGTCAACGTTTCATATTGATATCGAACTCGGTGGGGCTGTGTGTTTACCGAGAATTAAGGAAAAGCCTCACACTCTTTATTTATATGATCTTTGGGATAAGTAAGCCCCTCATCCGACTCGTCATACGCCGAGCCACCTTCCCCCCAAGGGGAAGGCTTTTTTCGCAGTACGCCGCAGTGGCACAGAAAAAGGCACACGTGCCCCCACGAGGGGAAGGCTTTTTTGACCCTCAGCACGATACAGTAACGCAAGAAAAAGGCGCACGCGCCCCGAAATTATTCATTTTTCAGTTTTCAGTTTTCAGTCTTCAGTCCCACAAAAAAGTCCCCCGGACGGATCCGAGGGACTGCAAACGCTGTATTAATAGATGATGACCGGGGTGCCGGTGGGGATGCTGTAATAGATGTTTTCCACTGCGTCGTACGGCGTGTTGACGCATCCGTGGGAGCCGTTGCCCATATAGATCGGATTGCCGAAGGACGATCGCCAGCTCGCGTCATGGATGCCGTAGGAGGTGCCGATGAACGCCATCCAGTAGTTGACAAAGGAGCTGTATCCGGGGCCGTTGAGATAGATATCGGTGGACTTGCTCTCTACCTCATAATAGCCCTTGGGGGTGTCGTTATCGCCCTTGTTGCCGGTGACGACCTCGGTGGACTCGATCTGTCTGCCGTTCTTATACGCCCACATATGCTGCTGATCGATGCTGATCTCGATGTAGGTGTCGCCGACATAATCACCGTAGGCAGTAGAGGTGACACGCGCGCTCTTCTTGTTGCTCGTACCGGTCACGACGCCGTCGCTGTCCACATAGATCGGACGCACACGGAAGTAATAGGTATTGCCGGGAGTGAGCTTGGTGGTATTGTAATACAGGCGCGGCGTGGTGAACAGCTTGACGAAGGTGGAGTTATTCGGGCTGGTGGAGTAATAGACCTCATAATGGGTCGCGTAGGGATTGGCGTTCCATCTCAGGTTCACTCTGCCAAGACGGGAAACGATCGAGTAATCCGGTCCGCACAAGCCCGCGCGGAACATGATGGAGTCGGAATCGGAGCTGTAGGAGGTATCATACAGCTCTCTGAAGCTCTTGACGCGGTATTTATAGTAGCGTCCCTGTGTGACGTTATAATCCGAGAACGAGGTGTTGTGAGCGCCGCGGATGACCTTATACAGGCTCTCCACACCGCCGGCGGTACGATAGATGCGATAGCCGGTCGCGCGGTAGTTGTAGTCCCACTCCATCTCGAGCACATCGGAGGAACGCCACTTGGTCAGACCGGTGACCTCCTCGGGCTGGGTAGCGGTCTTTTTCAGGGTCGGCTCACCCTCGATGATCCTGCCCTTGTAATTGATGTAGGCAGAGACCTTGAAGTGATACTGCGTGCCCTGTCGAAGGGGCTTGACGTTGCAGGAATTGGTCTTGACGTCGGCGAACTTGGAGAAGTTCTTGTGATCGTCGGCGTTCAGATAGTAGACATAGTAGCCGTCGGCGCCGGGCACCTTGTCCCAGTTGAGCAGGCAGCGGTCGCTGTCAAAGCTGTCACGCGAGATATTCGTGACCCTGCCGACTGTAGGCGCGGGCTCTTCGGTAGGCGCCTCGGTGGGCGCGGTGGTGGGCGCTTCGGTCGCCGCCTCGGGCGCGGCCTCGCTGAGCTCAGCGCCGACTCCCGCCAATTCCTCCTGCGGTTGAGCCGTTTCTGTTTCCTCTGTCGGCGCGGCGGGGTCTTGTAATTCAGCCGCGGAGAAGCTCGCGATCCCCAACGCGGAGAATGTCAGGACAAAAGCCAACAGCACGCACAACAGTTTCTTGGATGTTCCTTTCATGCTATCTCTCCTTCCTCAGATTCAGAAATAAATGATATTTTGTGTTCCCTTGCAGACAGACATACAAGATATGCTTTATTTGTGAACAAACTATTAATAAATGTATTGTAGCATGGAACACTGTCGAATGCAAGTGTTTATTGAATTTTCTATATGATTCTGTCAAAAAACAGCGGAGGAACACTCCGCTGTATGCTGAAAAAAGCCTCCCTTTGGGAAAGGGAGGTGCCGAGGTACGAGGCGGAGGGATTGCATTGATTGATCGACCGAAGGAAGATACTTTGTTATACTGCTTTGCAATAACATCAGCGCAGTATAAATGAGATACTCGCTCCGCTCAAACATTTTATACAATCCCTCAGTCGCCAACGGGCGACAGCCTCCTCGCCGGAAGCGGCTCCCCCCTTGTCCTTCGGACATTCCCCCAACGGGGGTACCTTTACTAAAGGGAGCCTTTAGGGTAACAGCGTGTCGCAGACGACCCCTTTCCAAAAGGGAGCCTTTGTTGTTGCGCTGTGGATCATTTTTTCGCGATGGCTTCTTTGAACGCCTCCTGCGAGAGGACGTTGTAGGACGAGGTATCCGTACCCTCCTTGGCGTAGTAGATCGTGAGGGTCTCCTTCTCAAAATACAGTTGGAGAACGTTGCCGTCCTTGACGGGGCCGAACAGGGTGCGGTTGCTGATCGTGACGTCGATCAGACCGCCCTCGACCTTCCATTTTTCGATCTTGCCCTCGTTCTTCTCGGTGCTGAGGGTCATCATGCCGGTGCCGTCCTCGTTGAGGGTAATCTCGGAGCTGTTCTCGCCGAGATCGACGAGGTAGTCCCGATAGTCGTCGTGCACCATGCCGAAGGCGACATACTTGCCGACGTAGTCAAGGCTCTCACCCGACGCGGGATGATACGCGGACTGATCACCCTTACTCGCGCAGGCGCCGAGCGACAGCGCGATCACCGCCGCAAGAAGCACGGCGATCCATCTTTTCGGTTGTTTCATCTCAACAGTCCTCCCCTATCTTTCGGTCACATATTCGCGCAGGCGGACGTATTGGATCTCGTCGAGGGTCGCTTCGATCTCCACGCCCTCGGCGGTGTATTCCTCACTGTGCAGCACCGCGGTCTTTCTCAGTTTAGCCGCGATGCCCGCTTTGTCAAACGGCAGCAGGAGCTTGACGCGTTTGAGCTTTTTGGGCAGGTTCTCTTCGATCGCTTTGAGAAGCTCGTCGATGCCGGTACCATACTTGGCGGAGATATGCACCGCGCCGGAATATCCGTATTGATGATCGGTATCTCGCGCGTCGCGCTCGATCGATCGGTGCAATCCCTCACCCGCTTGATCGCGGGAGCCTCCTCGCCGGAAGCGGCTCCCCCCTTGTCCTTCGGACATTCCCCCAACGGGGGTACCTTTCCCAAAGGGAGCCTGATCCATCAAATCGCACTTGTTCAGCACGGGGATGATCGGTTTATCCAAGCTCGACAGGGACGCCAGCAGGTCGCGGGTCACCTCGAGGTGCAGGCGGCTTTCTTCACTGCTCGCGTCACAGACATTGAGGATGATATCCGCCTGTGCCGCTTCTTCGAGCGTCGACTTGAACGCCTCGACCAGATGGTGGGGCAGTCGTCTGACCAGACCGACGGTGTCGATCAGCATGACCGATACGCCGCAGGGCAGCTTTAAGGCGCGTGAGGTGGGGTCGAGGGTGGCGAAGAGCTTGTCCTCGCTGAGCACGCCCGCGTCGGTGAGGGTGTTCATCAAGGTCGATTTGCCCGCGTTGGTGTAGCCGACGATGGCGACGGTGATGACATTGTCCTTGGTGCGGCGGGAGCGCAGTTGTCTGCGGTGCTCCTCCACATCGCGGAGCTGTTCCTTGAGGGTCTCCATCTTGCGCTTGATATGTCGGCGGTCGGTCTCGAGCTTGCTTTCACCGGGGCCTCGCGTACCGATACCGCCGCCCAGACGCGACATCTCGATGCCCTTACCGGTCAGGCGGGGCATCATGTATTTGAGCTGGGCGAGCTCGACCTGGATCTTACCCTCGCGCGATCTCGCACGCAGGGCAAAGATATCGAGGATCAGCATGGTGCGGTCGATGACGCGCACATCGGTCGCCGCTTCGATATTGCGGATCTGTACGGGAGACAGCTCCAGATCGAAGATGATCAGGTCGATATCCTCGGCGTCGCAGTACTCCTTGATCTCCTCCAGCTTGCCCGACCCGACACAGGTGGCAGGGTCGATATGCTGCAGCCTTTGGGTGATGGACGCGACAGGCTCAGCGCCGGCGCTTTCGGCAAGCTCAAACAGCTCGTCCAGCGACGCCTGAGCATCATAATCGCCGGTATCCGCCTCCACCAGCAGCGCGCGGGTCGGCTGTATCTCAGTGTTCGTCATTTCCATAGTATTCTCCGTTGGGTTTTCCGATCGATCCGATCAATCCGAAGATTGGGGATTGAAAAAAATCGGCACAATCGTTATAATAGGATATTATATCGAACCTCCCCCCAAAAATCAAGCGACGTGTCGCTTTTTCTTGCCCTATGTGACAGGCGCGTGCGCCTTTTTCTTGCCCTATGTAACGGGCTGCTGTCGGTTAAGATTACATTTGCATAGAGATAGATAAAGCACCACGGTGCCTTTTTCTTGTGATACTGCGGCGGGCACGTGTGCCTATTTCTTTTGATGATGCAACGTACTTCTGTCGAAAAAAGCCTTCCCCTCGGGGGGAAGGTGGCTCGGCGTATGCCGAGTCGGATGAGGGGCGAAGTTAGCCGAAAGATCATCTTAACAAAGAGCGCGAGACACTTCCTCAATCCTCGGTGAACTCACAGCTTCACCGAGTCCGACATCAATAGGAAAAGTTGTCCCCTCATCCGTCACCTTTGGTGACACCTTCCCCCCGAGGGGAAGGCTTATATAAACCAAAACACGAAGTGTTTCCCGATATTATTCATTCTTCAATCTTCAGTTTTCAGTTTTCAGTCATTTACACGTTCCCGTGGAAAAGTCACTTCTGATCCAACAGTACACATCAGTGACGCAGATAGAGGGCGCCGCCGCGCCCCCGAAAAGAGCGTCACTTACCGCCACTCAACCCTTGTTTTTCCCATGAACAGTGGTTTTTCGGGCAGTGACGATAACGGTTATCCCGTCCCCGCTATCGTCACTGTGACGGTGATCCCTGTCACTCACGGGCGATAATGTCTACACAACACTGTGATATACACACGGCGTGTTATGATTAATAAACGCCGCTGTTATGGCAGATACGGGTACAGCAGGATATGAGAAATCTATCTTCTGTACAGCGATATAACCGAACACTGAGTTTGATCGGATCGCCGCATAAACGGATCACACAGCCTTTGCCCTCTGTATGCGGATCAGTGACTGTGAACACACAATAGTGACAGTGATGACGCTTCGATGACGGTAACAGCCCCCTGAAAGACTGTTACCGTCACCTGCCAAAACCTCAGTATTTATGCGGCTTTACGAGGTTTCGTGACGATGAGTGACGATCTTTCAGGGGGTGCGGCGGCGCGCCGCTTTATCTATATCACTGCAACGTACTGCTGTCATAAAAAGCCTTCCCCTCGGGGTACCCCCATTGGGGGAATGTCCGAAGGACAAGGGGGGAGCCGCTTCCGGCGAGGAGAAGGTGTCGACCAACGGGAGACGGATGAGGGGATAACCTTTCCTATAGATGTCGGATTCGGTGAGGCGGGTGTTTACCGAGGAACGAGGAAGTGTCGCGTACTCTTTGTTAAGATGATTTTTCGGACAAGTTCGCCCCTCATCCGACTCGGCATACGCCGAGCCACCTTCCCCCCGAGGCGCCCCCGTTGGGGGAATGTCCGCAAAGCGGACAAGGGGGGAGCCGCTTCCGGCGAGGAGAAGGCTTTTATCATCCAAAACACGAAGTGTTTCCCTTAATTATTCATTCTTCAATCTTCAGTTCCCTATTCCCCGCTATATCAATATGTACACCAGCGCGAGCAGCAGGTTCATGTCGGCGCCGTCCTTCATCAGCATGACGAGGAGCAGCAGGATCAGGCTTTGATCCCGATCCTTCAACAACAGATCGAGAAGACTGCCCGGAGCATTTTCATCGGACGACTGCTTTGGCGCAGGCTCTATCGGCGGCGCGGGATCACGCTCCGCGGACGCGGGATCGGGCTTCTTCACAGCTTCATGCTGTGGTGCGGGACGGTCGAAGGAGGCGTACATCCGCCTGACCCTGTCCATCGCCTCCTGTTCGAGTGAATTTGACGGCATGGTATCACCTTGTATTGAATTAGGAATTAGGAGTTAGGAATTAGGAATTGCGGGCGGACGCTGTCCGCGCCTGATTACAGCGGGAGGAGCAAGTCCCTCCCCTACAGCAAAGGTCACATAAGGCTGTAGGGTACGGCGCTTGTCGACGTACCGCATAGCAGAATCGCTGATTTCCTATCTCGTTTTTTCGATAACAGGAGCACCTGACATTCTACGGATGGAGATACGTGTGTCAAGCACCGTACCCTACACTGATGATTACATTTATATCCTCACAGGTCAAACAGCGGCAGATCCTTGAGCAGCGGCATGAGCTTCATCACCTTGATCAGGCGCTTGGCGCGGTCGAGCTTTTGGCGGCGTTCTTCGCTGAGGAACGGACGCATCGCGTCGAGCAGGCGGGTGGTGTCATCCTCCTGTTTGAGTGAGCCGAGCATCGGCATCAGCTTCATCAACTGTGCGGCGGCGTCATCGGGCGGGATCGGATCGGGGTGATCTGCCTCTTTATGTACGCCCGACGCATCCACGCCGAGCTGTGAGGCAAGTGCCGCGATATCCCGCATCGCCTCGGGGTCGCTGAGGATCCCGCTGAGCTTTTCGGAGAGATCGTCCATCAGCCCATGATCCTCTTGATGATGGCTTTCGCCTGCGGTGTGTTGAGAAATTCCTTTGCCTTATCCTCGTCGCTGAGGATCTCTTCCATCTGACGCGCCTTGTCGGACGGGAGCTTTTCGAGCAGCTTGGAATAGCTCGAGTTACTGACAGCGCTTTTGATCTCATTTTCGGGCGTACCCATGCGCTCGCTGATCTTTTTGATCAATATATCGATTTGCTGATTATCAGCCATACTTTCACCTCATAATTATCATATTGTCATTGCGAGGAGGAACTTTTGTTCCGACGCGGCAATCTCAACCTTAACAACTGCGCCCCTCGCGATGACGATTGGTTAAAATTGCCGCGGGGCGCATTATAGATTGTCATTGCGAGGAGGAACTCTTGTTCCGACGCGGCAATCTCAACCTTAACAACTGCGCCCCTCACAATGACGATTGGTTAGAATTGCCGCGGGGCGCATTTCAAATTGTCATTGCGAGGAGGAACTTTTGTTCCGACGTGACAATCTCAACCTTAACAACTGCGCCCCTCGCGATGACGATTGGAAATAAAACATCATTATTAGTATAGTATGCAGTTAGGAGAAAAATATGAAAATAATCGTTGTATCCGATACCCACGGCTCGTACAGAAATTTCAAAAAGGTCATGCAGCTCAACCGCAACGCCGACATCGTCGTGCACTGCGGCGACAGCCGTGACGAGATCGACACGATCAAGATGGAATTCCCCGACAAGACCTATTACACGGTCAAGGGCAACTGTGATTTTGAGATGCTGCCGATCGTGGAGGAATTCACCGTGGACGGGGTGCGCTTCATGGCGACCCACGGACATATCTACAACGTCAAATACGGTCTGTTCGACCTCGACAGAGCCGCCCGAGAGAAACATGCGGATATCGCGCTGTACGGTCATACGCACATCGCCGATGACACCGTCAGGGACGGCGTGCGCTTCTTCAATCCCGGCTCACTGGGCTACGGCAAGAGCTTCGGCGTGATCGAGATCAAGGACGGTCAGGTGCTGACGAATATCGCGTATTTGAAATGACGCGTGCGGGCGTGTGCCTTTATCTATTCCACTGTAGCGTACTGCATAATCAAAAAGCCTTCCCCTCGGGGGGAAGGTGGGCAATTTGCTCAAAGCAAATTGGTCGGATGAGGGGCAAACTTTTCCAAAAGATCATCTTACCAAAGAGTGTAAGACTCTTCCTTTTTTTATCGGTCAACGCACAGCCTCACCGAGTCCGGAATCTAAAGGAAAAGCAGTCCCCTCATCCGTCTCCCGTCGGTCGACACCTTCCCCCCCGAGGGGAAGGCTCTTTTCCGACAGCAGTACGTAACATAGGGTAAGAAAAAGCGGCGCGCCGCCCCCGAGGGGAAGGCTTAATCACCGAAAAAAATAACAGTAGCTTTTTTCATCCGGTTATGGTATAATAGTTTAGATAATGGGGATAAAGGCGGTGACGGCATGGAAATCAGCTTGCAACAGGATAACGAAAAGGCTGTTTTGGAGCTGATCCGTTCCGGTCGTCTGCCGCACACGATCATCCTCGAGGGCGGTGAAAAGGATGAGCGCGACAGCGCCGCGCTGCTGTTGGCGGCGGGAGCCGTCTGTCGGGAAGCGAACCCGCCGTGTCTTAGCTGCAATCCGTGCCGCAAGGTGCTCGACGGCATCCATCCCGATGTGTTTCGTCCCGAGCCGAGCAAAAACCTTAAAAGCGGGATCTTATCCCTCAAAGACCTGCGCGACAGCTATCTTTCGCAAATGAGCGTCCGTCCCAATGAAGCGGACTGCAAGGTCTACCTCTTCTCCGACGCGGACAAGCTGCTGCGCGAGGATTCGCAGAACGCGCTCTTGAAAACCATTGAGGAGCCGCCGCAGAGCCTGTACTTCATCTTCACCGTACAGAGCGCGAAGAGCCTGCTGCTGACCGTGCGCTCACGCGCGCACGTCATGACCCTGCACCGCGAGGACATCAGGGACGAGGATACCGAGGCGACCGCCGCTCAGTTGATCGACGGCATCGTATCGCTCTATGAATATGACCTGCTCCACACCCTCTACACACTCAGCGATAAAGCGAGATTGGAAGAGACGCTGTGTGTCTTTACCGAGAAGCTGCGGCAGGCGCTGAGCTTTTACAGCGGCGTGATGACCGATGATCCGTCGGTCAAGAAGCTGACCCGCAAGCTCGACCGCAGGCGTGTAATCGCGCTGATCGAGATCACGAATGAAGCCGTCAACAGGCTCAAAACCAATGTTGACATCCAGCTGCTGACCACGTGGCTGTCATCACAATACAGGAGGATTACATGGCAGAAGTAATCGGCGTAAGATTCAAAGAAGGCGGCAAGGTATATTAATCGTCGAAACCTCCCGCGGCATCGAATGCGGCGCCGTCGCGATCGCCAACAAGCAGGTCGCGGACGACGAGATCGTCCATCCCCTCAAGAAGCTGATCCGCAAGGCGACCAAGGAGGATCGCCGCCGACTGGAGGAGAATAAGCGCAAGGAAAAAGAGGCGCTGAAGATCTGTGAGCAAAAGGTCGCGGAGCACGGATTGGAGATGAAGCTGGTCGATGTGGAATACACCTTCGACAACTCCAAGATCCTGTTCTACTTCACCGCCGACGGCAGAGTCGACTTCCGCGCGCTGGTCAAGGATCTCGCGTCCGTTTTCCGCACCCGCATCGAGCTCAGGCAGATCGGCGTGCGTGACGAGAGCAAGATGCTCGGAGGCCTCGGCGTATGCGGCAGACCGTTCTGCTGTTCGTCCTTCCTCGGCGAGTTCCACCCCGTGTCCATCAAGATGGCAAAGGAGCAGGGACTCTCCCTCTCCCCCACCAAGATCTCGGGCACCTGCGGACGATTGATGTGCTGTCTGAAATATGAGCAGGAGGCGTACACCGACCTGATCAAGCGCACCCCCAAGGTCGGCGCCATCGTCAAGACCCCGCTGGGCAAGGGGCTGGTCGTCGAGACCAACCTGCTCGCAAGAACCCTCAAGGTCAAGATGGACAACACCCCCGACGACGCCGCGCCCCAATCCTTCAAGGTCAAGGAAGTCCGCGTCGTGAAGGGCAATTACATCAACAACAAGGGCAACAAAAAGGGCAAAGAGAAGGATACGGAAAGCGAAGAATTGAAGAAGCTGGAAGATTAATCAACGAATAGCATAAGTAAAGGGATGGCTCCGCAATGGTATGCTCCCTTTATGGAAGACAGTGAAATAAAAAACACTGTTAACCATGAAGGGAGCATTGTTATGTCCAAAAACAGGAAAATCAAACCGGAAG
>CACWXE010000054.1:0-637 GCA_902764715.1 uncultured Ruminococcus sp.
AATCACGTTGCGGATCTTGGTTCTGACAAAAGCGGCGCCCTTACCGGGCTTTACATGCTGGAATTCGATGATGGAAACAACCTGTCCATCCATTTCAAATGTTACGCCGTTTCTGAAATCGCCGGCAGAAATCATAATCATTTCCTCCTAATGTCTAATTTGTGTCATAATCGGTTGAGATTGCCACAGGCTTCGCCTTCGCAATGACAAAGGATCATGACGAACCTTAACTTAATTATTATACAGGCAAAGTACGGAAAAAGTCAATACTTTCAAAGAATTATATTGTAAATAGGTCACTCGTGTGTTGCAACACGCTCAAACACAGATACAATTCCTCACCCGTCTTTTGGCGGGAGCTCCCTTTCCCAAAGGGAGCCTTTTAGGTTGATCGCCGCATCGGAACAGCCGCTAAATCACAGTAAACTTCTTGGAGATCTGAGCGAGGTCAACGGGAGTATCGCCTTTCACCAGCACCATATCCTCGATACGGACGCCGAATTTTTCGGGCAGATAGATGCCGGGTTCATCGGTGATCACCATGTTGTCCCGCAGCACGGTACGGTTCGTTTTGTAGACGGCGGGGGCTTCATGGATATCCAGCCCGACGCCGTGTCCGGTGCTGTGACCGAAGTAT
>CACWXE010000054.1:648-24234 GCA_902764715.1 uncultured Ruminococcus sp.
TATGGTCGCGCGCAGCGGAATCCACATCGGCGGCGGTATTGCCCGCCTTGATCGCGCGAAGGGCTTTGAGGTGCGCCTGCAGGACGGTCTCATAGATCATCCGCATTTCGTCGGTGGCGCTGCCGACGGCGACGGTTCGGGTCATATCGCTGTGGTAGCCCTCGTACACCGCCCCGATATCGAAGGTGAAGAAATCGCCGTCCCTGACGATCCTGTCCCCCGGTACGCCGTGCGGCA
This sequence comes from uncultured Ruminococcus sp., assembly GCA_902764715.1. Taxonomy (GTDB): domain Bacteria; phylum Bacillota; class Clostridia; order Oscillospirales; family Acutalibacteraceae; genus Ruminococcoides. Next base: position 886 of record CACWXE010000054.1, read on the forward strand.
AAGAAGTATTCTCACCCGTCACACAAATCAGATCGAACGCCACGCGCTCGCCGCCGTAGAGCTTGATCAGATGCTCGAGCTCGATCGCGATATGACGCTCCGTGACACCGGGCTTGAGGATATTGAGCACCTCGGTATAGGCGCGTTCGGTGATGCGCTGGGCGGTGATGATCTTCTCGACCTCTTGCTCCGTCTTGCACATCCTGATCCGGTTCAGCTCGGCGGACAGACCGTCGGTGAGGACAGCTGGGATGAACGCTTCTTCCAGCTCATGACAGCGCGCGACCGTCACACTCTCGCCCTCGATATAGACGGATCGGATGTTCCAATCAAGAAAAACGCGATTCAGATCATCGATCAACCGAACAAAGCGCACGACCTCCAACGGCGGCTCTACACAGCGGGTCGCCGCCTCATAATAGCGGAAATCAAGCATCAATACAGATCGGTTTTTCGTGACAAGGATCGCGCCCGCGGACGAAGGGAACCCGCTGAGATAGCGGCGGTTCACCTCGCTCGTCACCAATGCGGCGGTGTTTTCATCGGGCAGGAAATCCTGTATACTCTGAATCGCAGTCATCATTAGATCAGTCCGTAGTTAATGGATGAAATATTGTAGTTGTCATCGTACAGAATAACGGTGTGGTAACCGTCGCCTGTATAATGGTCGGTTCTCAAATCGGTGCTGGAGGGATCGACCAAAAACGGGAAGTAGGCAACCGGATCGGTAGACTGCACCTTTGTAACGTTATCGCCCTCTTTGAGCAGATCAAACTTGCCGCGGGTCTCGGTAACGCGGTACATGCTGTGCAGGCGATCTCTCTTGACCCATTCGCCATTCTCATTGAAGCGGAGCATCAAGATCCTGGTGTTGCCGATATAATCGACAACATAACCGTCATCGTCTTTTCTCAGGCACTGGATCTCATACTTGTCGTGCAGCTTCTTGGCGTTGATCTTCTCATCATCGAGCATGAATTGATAGATCTTATCAAGCTCGGTATCCTTGTAGCCCTTAGTGCAGAGCTCAAAGGCGCTGCGGGTCGTATCGGACAGCGCGACCGGGAAATTCGGCTCGTTGGACTTGCAGCCCGTCAGACAGGCCGACAGCACCATCACGGCACACAGCAGGATCAGGATCGGTTTTTGGATTATCTTTTGCATAGTAACACCTCTTGGTGAAAGTTCATCGGAATCTTGCGGCTCATTGATCATTCTATCAACAAATAAGCGCGCATCGTGTCGTTATGACCGCATTACAAAAAACGGACAGGATGACCTGTCCGTTCGTTTGTTGATTATCTGTACTTACGCTTGCGAGCAGCCTCGGACTTCTTTTTACGCTTTACAGAAGGCTTCTCGTAAGCCTCTCTCTTACGAACCTCGGCGATGACGCCGGCGCGCGCGCACTGCTTTTTGAAGCGGCGCAAAGCGCTCTCTAAGGATTCGTTTTCCTTGAGCCTTACTTCTGACATGTATTTCCCTCCCATCCGCCAAAAGGCAGGGGTTATTCGCATAATGCTTCATTGATTATACAATAATGTACCCGAAGTGTCAAGGGTAAAGCCCCAATTTGTAGAATTTTGCCAATATTCAGCGTAAAATTTTTACATATCGGAGAATAGACATTTAAAAACCGGCGCAAGCAAATACCGCCCGCGCCGGTTATAATTCGTTATCAGAAATAAAACAATTCTTGATTGGTTGAGATTGCCGCGACTTTCAGGTTATTTCTGCGGTTTGACTACGATGTTGACCAGTCTGCCCTTGATGTAGATCTCCTTGACGATGGTCATGCCGTTGATCGCGTCGGCGACCTTTTGCTCCGCCTTTGCCTGTGCCAGCACATCCTCCTGCGCGGCGTCGGCGGCGATGTTGAGCTTCGCCTTGATCTTGCCGTTGACCTGTGCGACGATCTCGATGGTATCATCCACGCACTTATTTTCGTCATACTCGGGCCACTGCGCCTCGGCGAGGATACCGTCGCCCAGACCGCACGTCTCCCATACCTCTTCGGTCACGTGAGGAGCAAACGGATTGAGCAGGATTGCGAAGACGGAAAGCTCCTTCTTGTTGATCTTGCCGTTGGCATAGATGGTGTTGATCAGCGCCATCAGCGCGGCGATCGCGGTATTGAACTTGATGTTCTCGATGTCGCCCCCGACCTTCTTGATGGTCTTGTGGAAGTCCTTTTCGAGTTCGGGACGGATCGTGTCGCCGTCGATCAGCATATCCTGCAGATTCCAGAAACGCTCGATGAACTTGCGGCAGCCGCGCACGGAGTTGGTGCTCCACGGAGCCGCCTTCTCAAAGTCGCCGATGAACATCTCATACATTCTGAGGGTGTCGGCGCCGTACTCGTTGACGATATCATCGGGGTTGACGACGTTGCCGCGGGATTTACTCATCTTCTCGCCGTTCGCGCCGAGGATCATGCCGTGAGAGGTACGCTTCGCGTAGGGCTCCTTGGTGGGGACTACGCCGATATCATAAAGGAACTTGTGCCAGAAACGGGAGTAGAGCAGATGCAGGGTGGTGTGCTCCATACCGCCGTTGTACCAGTCGACCTGATGCCAGTAATCGAGGGCTTCTTTGGAAGCGAGCGCCTCGTTGTTATGGGGATCCATATAGCGGAGATAGTACCATGACGAACCCGCCCACTGGGGCATGGTGTCGGTCTCGCGATACGCCTTGCCGCCGCAGCACGGACAGGTGGTCTCGACCCAGTCGGTCATGTTAGCAAGGGGTGACTCACCGGTATCGGTCGGCTCGTAGCTCTCGACCATCGGGAGCTTGAGCGGCAACTCAGATTCGGAGATCGGGACATAGCCGCACTTTTCGCACTTGACGATCGGGATGGGCTCGCCCCAGTAGCGCTGACGGGAGAATACCCAGTCGCGCAGCTTGAAGTTGACCTTTTGATGGCCGATGCCCTTTTCGGTGAGGACTTCGACGATCTTCTTCTTTGCGTCCTCGACAGAAAGACCGTCGAGGATATCGGAATTGACCATGATTCCGGTCGCGCAGTCGGTGAACGCCTCTTTCTGGACGTCCTCACCGCCCTTGACGACCTCGATGATGGGCAGGTTGAATTTCTTCGCGAACTCCCAGTCACGGGTATCGTGAGCCGGTACCGCCATGATCGCGCCGGTACCGTAGGAGATCAAAACATAGTCGGAGATGAAGATCGGGATCTCTCTGCCGTTGACAGGGTTGATCGCGGTCACGCCCTCGAGCTTGACGCCGGTCTTGTCCTTGTTCATCTCGGTGCGCTCAAAGTCGCTCTTCTTGGCGGACTCACGCTGATACGCCTTGATCTCGTCGAGGTTTTTGAGCTGATCCGCCCATTTCTCGATATAGGGATGCTCGGGGGATACGACCATGTAGGTAGCGCCGTAGAGCGTATCGGGACGGGTGGTATAGACAACGAGCTTGTCGCCCGCGGTGGTGTCGAACTCGACCTCTGCGCCGTAGCTTCTGCCGATCCAGTTCTTCTGCTGGAGCTTGACGCGCTCGGGATAATCGACCAGATCGAGATCGTCGATCAGGCGGTCGGCGTACTTGGTGATACGCAGCATCCACTGGCTCTTGACGCGGCGGACGACTTCACTGCCGCAGCGCTCGCATACGCCATTGACGACCTCTTCGTTCGCCAGAACGCACTTGCAGGAGGTGCACCAGTTGACCGCCATCTCCTTTTTGTAGGCAAGATCATGCTTGAAAAGCTGGAGGAAGATCCACTGCGTCCACTTGTAATAGTCGGGGTCGGTGGTATTGATCTCACGGCTCCAGTCAAAGGAGATACCCAAAGACTGGATCTGCTTTTTGAAGCGCGCGATATTGTTCTTGGTAACGATCTCGGGATGGATATGATTCTTGATCGCGTAGTTCTCGGTGGGCAGTCCGAACGCGTCCCAGCCGATGGGATACAGAACGTTGTAGCCCTGCAGACGGCGCTTGCGGGATACGGTATCCAGCGCGGTATAGGGACGGGGATGTCCGACGTGGAGTCCCTGACCCGAAGGATAAGGGAACTCGATCAGAGAATAGAACTTAGGCTTGTCCGAATTGGTCTCGGAATGGAAAACGCCCTTGTCCTCCCAGATTTTCTGCCACTTAGGCTCGACTGTCTTGTGGTTGTATTTCATATAGATTCCTCCAAACAGTTAGATACAGCGTAGTAAAGCCTTCCCCTTGAGGGGAAGGTGGGCTTTTCGGATCCTAAAGAGCCGAAAAGGTCGGATGAGGTGGAAGCGTTTCCACCAAATCAATATACGATATGAAGCGGAAAAGTTTCCACCTCATCCACCGCAAGCGGTCCCCCTTCCCCTCAAGGGGAAGGCAGGATCACTCCGTGATGATATCGGAGATATCGATGACTTCGCCGTCCTCCCAGAGGCGGTCGAGGTCATAATACTGACGGCTTTCTTCATTGAACACGTGCACGATAACATCCACATAATCCAGCAGGATCCATGTATCGGAGCGATGACCCTCGATATGGCTGACGGATACGCCCTGCTCGTCCATCTCGTACTCGACGTAGTCGGCGAGGGACTTGACATGGGTGGAGGAGTTACCGGTCGCGATGACCATATAATCGGCAAGAGAAGAGATGTCGGCGATCTTGATGACGCGGACATTCAACGCCTTGCGGTTATCCAAGATTTTTGCGATTGCTTTTGCTTCTTGTAATGAATTCATAAATATAAACCTCGTATGTTTTATAGCCTTCCCCTTGAGGGGAAGGTGGGCTTTTCGGATCCTAAAGAGCCGAAAAGGTCGGATGAGGTGGAAGCGTTTCCACCAAATCAATGTACGATATGAAGCGGAAAAGTTTCCACCTCATCCGTCATCCTTGAGGATGACACCTTCCCCTCAAGGGGAAGGCTTATTCAACAGAATATCGTTATATGCCGCGAGGGCATCGGGGCTGATGAGCGCCTCTCTGCCGGTCAGGCGGCTGATCGTGAACTTGATGCCGTAGATCATGCCTTCCTCCAAAGAATTCTCGGAATGAGCACGGATCACATCGATATCGGGATAGTCGCGCTCGGCGGAGGTGAAGTCCGCGAGAAAGATCAGCTTTTCGAGCTGACTCATGCCCGCGCGCCCGGTGGTATGATAACGGATCGCATTGAAGATATCCTCGTCGTCGATCCCGATCACATCGCGTACATAGCACGCGCCGGAGATGGAATGCCACAGCTTTGGAGAGCGTTTCTCCAACTCGGTGAGAATTATACCACCGTTTGCGATGATTTGCAACTGTTTCTCGTTATCCGTTTCTTTGGTCACGTCGTGGAGAAGTCCCGCCAAACGCGCTTTCTCCACGTCGCCGCCGTACTTTTTGGCAAAGCGCACGGCTTCTTCGGCGACGTTCAGCGAATGGACGCGGCGGAATTCGGACAGGTTATCAAGATAAGGCAGATATTGATTGATGTTCATAATGCACCTCATACGGATTTGTAGGGTACGGCGCTTGCGACGTACCTTATGGCAGAACCATTTATTTCCTATCTTACGTTCCTGATAACAGAAACGCCCGTCATTCTCGGTACGTCATACAGTGGCGCTTGGCCAATCGCAGATAAATCTGCTCCCCATGCGCTGTTGCATGGGAGTTGTATACCAAATCATAGATTTGGACAACTCCTCAAAATGCCGTACCCTACGGGAATCGGTTGAGATTGCCACACTCCTTGCGGAGTTCGCAATGAAAATTCTGCGGTTGAGATTGCCACACTCCTTAGGGAATTCGCAATGACAATTCTGCGGTTGAGATTGCCACATCCCTTGCGGGATTCGCAATGAAATTTTTATCGGTACAGATCGTGCTGTTGGATGTATTCGAGGACGCGGGGATGGATCATGCCGCTGACGTCGGCGCCCGAAGCGATCCCCTCACGTACCAGCGTCGATGACAGCTCCCCGATCGCCTGATGGGCAATCAGTGTGCGGCAGTCATAGTGCTCCCGATAGAAAAGATATTTTTCGTTTAAAGAATCATAATCGACTTCATCGCGCGGCGCGACCAAGATCGTGACATGGTCAAAGATGAACTGACAATCATGCCACTTGTCGAGCGTCATGTACATATCCGCGCCGACGATCAGATAGAGCGAATCCTCGTCGTTCATCAGCTGCGCGATGGTATCGGAGGTGTAGCTCGGGCCTTCGCGCCGCAGCTCAATATCGCTGACCTCAAGGAGAGGTTCATCTTCTGTCGCGAGCAGGCACATCTGATAACGGTGCTTGCCGTCGGCGATATGGGAATTATCCTTGAGCGGTGTGTAATGCGTCGGGATCAGCGTGACCTTGTCCAGTTCAAACTGCTCCGCGAACTGCAACGCCAGCTTGATGTGGTCGTTGTGGATGGGGTTGAATGAGCCCCCGTAGATCGCGCGCCTCATTTGACGAGCTTGATCTTGGGCTCTTTTTTGTTTTTGCGATAGAGCACGAATTTAGAGCCGATCACCTGCACCACGTCGGCGCCGATCTGCTCGGCAATGGTATCCGCCGCTTCACGCGAGGTATACTCGCACGCTTCGAGCACCTTGCCCTTGATCAGCTCGCGGGCGGTGATCGCCTCATCGGCGGTTTTATAAAGCTGTTCGGAAAAGCCGCCCTTACCGACCATCAGGACGGTATCAATCGGGTTGGCAAGCGCTCTGAGCTGAGCGCGCTGTTTACTGGTTAACATGGTTTTCCTCCAAAATTCGGTTGAGATTGCCACGGTTCCTGCGGAACCTCGCAATGACAATTTATATGATTAGTTTAACCCTCAGTCGCTTTCGCGACAGCTTCCTCGCCGGAAACGGCTCCCCCCTTGTCCTTCGGACATTCCCCCAACGGGGGTACCTTAGGAAAGGGAGCCCTTAAGCGCGTCGCGGAGGTTGCGCAGAGCGTTGCCGCGATGGCTGTATTTATCTTTTTCATCGCCCGACAAAGAGGCAAAGCTCTTGCCGTCTACGACAAACACGGGATCGTAGCCGAAACCGCCCTCGCCCGCGGGAGCATGGGCGATCGCGCCCTCACATCTGCCCTCGACCTCGATCACGGTGTTCTCGTCGAGGATACAGCAGACGGCGCAGGTGAAATGCGCGGTACGCTTTGCATCGGGAACGTCCCCCAGCTCATCGAGCAGCAGGGCGATCTTTTCAAGATAGGTCGCGTCCTCACCGCCGTAGCGCGCGGAGTAGATGCCCGGTCTGCCGTCGAGTGCGTCAACGCACAGTCCCGAATCATCCGCGATCACGGGGCTGTGGCACAGATCAAAGGCGTGTTTTGCCTTGATATAGGCGTTGGCGGCGAAGGTATCGCCGTCCTCGACGACGTTGCCGAGGTCGATCCCTCTCTCCCCCGCTGTCACCGCGGTGATGCCGAGGGGTGAAAGGATGCGTTCGATCTCCACCACCTTATGCGCGTTGTTGGTGGCTATGATAAATTCTTTCATAATTGACACTTCATTCTTTCGGTTGAGATTGCCACGTCGTCGTCACTCGCCGTATTCGGTAGGCATATCCGGTCGTTATGCCTTGACCTCATGTGGCGGTTCCTCCTCTCCCCAAAAAGCAGGGGCTTTTTGGAGACCCTGATGGGTCTCGCAATGACAATTATTCGGCTTCCTTTACAAACAGGGCACGGGAGAATTCTTCGGGATCGAAGGGCTGGAGGTCGTCGACCTTTTCTCCTACGCCGATGAATTTGACGGGGATACCGAGGGTATCTTTGATCGCCAGTACAACGCCACCCTTTGCGGTGCCGTCAAGCTTGGTCAGCACGATGCCGGTGATACCGGTCGCCTTGGCGAATTCCGCCGCCTGATTGACGGCGTTCTGTCCGGTAGTCGCGTCGAGCACCAACAGCGCCTCTTTATCCGCATCGGGCAACTCGCGGTCGATGATACGGCGGATCTTGGCGAGCTCGTCCATCAAATGCTTTTTGTTATGCAGACGGCCGGCGGTATCGACGATGATGATGTCGGTACCCTTCGCCTTAGCCGAAGAGATCGCGTCGAATACGACGGCGGCAGGATCACTGCCCTCGCCCTGCGCGACGATATCGGCGCCGCTGCGCTCCGCCCAGATCTTGAGCTGATCGATCGCCGCCGCGCGGAAGGTGTCCGCCGCGGCAAGGGTGACCTTCTTGCCCTGCTGAACGTAATAGTTCGCGATCTTGCCGATGGAGGTGGTCTTGCCCACGCCGTTGACGCCGATCACGAGGATGATCGAGGGTTGCGTATTGAGCACCATCTCGTTGCCGCCCTCCGACAGGATCTCGGCGCTGATCTCGGCGATCTCGTCCATGATTTTCGCGGGCTTGGTGATGCCCTTTTCACGCACGCGTACACGCAGCATACCGCAGATCTTGTTGGCGGTCTCTACGCCGACGTCACCCATGACGAGGAGTTCTTCGAGCTCGTCGAAGAGTTCGTCATCGATGACGGTAAACGCCTGGAGCATCGAGTCGATCTGACCGACGACGCTCTCTCGTGTTTTCTTTAAACCATCTTTTAATTTCTTAAAAAATCCCATAGTGTTCTCCTTAACAATGTGTCATTCCGAGGAGGGATACCATCCCGACGTGGGAATCCCCTTCCTACTGCAACCGGTAGTAAAAACAAGGGGATTGCCACAGCCTGCCGCCTTGCGGCACCTCTCTAAACGAGAGGCTTCGGGCTTCGCAATGACAAGTAATTCTGTTGAGATTGCCACGGCTCTTGCGAGCCTCGCAATGACAATAATCATCAATTCGTTTTCATGCCCAGCTTTGCCGCTACCTCGGATGCGCGAAGCTCAAGCAGCTTGCTGATACCCTCGTCCTGCATGGTAACGCCGTAGAGAACGTCAGCCTCTTCCATCGTACCGCGTCGGTGGGTGATCAGGATGAACTGGGTGCTTTCGGTCAGGTTGCGCAGATACGCCGCGAAGCGGTCTACGTTGACCTCGTCGAGCGCCGCCTCGATCTCGTCCATGACGCAGAAGGGCGCGGGACGCACCTTCATGATCGCGAAGTACAGCGCGATCGCGACGAGCGCTTTTTCACCGCCGGAGAGCGCCTCCAGATGGACGACGATCTTGCCGGGAGGATGAACGATGATATCGATGCCCGACGTGAGGATGTTCTCGGGATCGGAGAGCTCGAGGTGAGCCTCACCGCCGCCGAAGAGCTCCTTGAACGTCAGGGTGAAGTTCTTGTTGATCTCGGCAAAGGAGTCGACAAAGACCTCTTTCATCTGTTTGGTCAGGTTGGTGATCAGGTTTTCGATCTCTTTCTTGGACTTTTCGACGTCGTCGACCTGCGTTTTCATAAAGGTGTATCGCTCGGATACCTCATTCTTCGATCGCGCCGGTGTTGACCGAACCGAGCGCGCGGATCTTGTTTTTGAGGGAACTGAGTCGGGAACGCGCCTCGGTGAGGTTCTCGATCTCGATCGCCTGCTGCTCCGCTTCGTGGCGGGTCAGCTCATACTCCTCCCAAAGCTTCGCGATGATGTCGTCGAACTCCTTCTGCTTGCTCGCCTTGCGCTCTTCGAGTCGGGAGAATTCGTTGGAGGCAAGCTCACGCTCGGCAGTCTTGTCACGCTCGAGCTGTCGAAGGGATACGGAGTTTTTCTCCAGCTCCAGCTTCTCGTTATTCAAGCGCTCGATGTTGGCGGCTGACTGCGTTTGCTTCTCGGTCAGCGTGTCGATCTCGGCACGGAGCGCAGTGATTTTATTTTCTATTTCAGAATTATTCTGTTCGTAGGTTTGTTTTTCATTATTCAGCTCGGTGATGCGGAGCTGCTGGTCGGAGCCGGTGCTTTCGGCGGATTTGATCTCCGCCTTGCGGGTGTCGATATCCTTCTCAAAACCCAGAATATCCAGACGCAGCTGCTGGAGCTGATCGGCGTATTCTTCACGCTTCTGCGCCATCTCGTCACGCGAGCCGGTGATAGTTTTGATCTTGAGCTCGGTCGACTCGATATCGGCGTTGAAGCGGATCATATCCTTCTGCGCAAGCTCTCTGGACGCCTTTGCCTCGGTGATCTTCTCGGCGCCGCTTTTGAGCTCACGGTCGATGTCCTCCAGATCGCGGCTCACGCCCGCCAGCTCACTCAGACAGGCGTTGTACTCGGCGTTCAAGCGCACCTTGTCGTTCTGGGTGTTGGTCAGATCGGCACGGGTACCGAGCAGATCCGCCTCGACCTTGGCGTACTGGCTTTCCGCTTCGGTGAGCTTTTCGGCAGCGTTCTTCGCTTTGGCGCTGAGCTCAGCCGCCTGCTTTCTCAGCTTGTCGATCTCGCTCTCACGCGACAGCAGACCGGAATTCTTCGCGCGGGATCCGCCGGTGAAGGAACCGCCCGCGTTGATGACCTGACCGTCGAGGGTCACGACCTGGAAGCGGTAACCGTATTTCTTCGCGATCGCGGACGCCGCGGAAAGATCCTCGGCGATGACGATCCGACCCAAAAGGTTGGACAGGATGTTCGCGTACTTCGGCTCGGTGGAGCAAAGCTGTGACGCGATACCGATGTAGCCGTAGCAATCATCGAGCCCTTTTTCATCCAGTGAGCGAGGCTTGATGGTGGTGATGGGCAGGAAGGTCGCGCGGCCGCCGTCACGCTTTTTGAGCAGCTCGATAGCGCGCTTGGCGTCGGCGTCGTTGTTCACGACGATGTGCTGCATCTTAGCGCCCAAGGCGACTTCCATCGCGACATTGTATTCCGACGGCACCTTGATCAGGGTGGTCACGGGACCACAGATACCGCCTAAGCCGCCGCGCTGTGCCTCTTTCATGACGACCTTGACGCTGTTGTAGAAGCCTTCATAATTCGCCGACAGATCGGACAGGATCTTAGCTCTGCGGGATTTTTCCTCCGCGTCAAGACGCAGGGTCTCGGCAGTCTGTCGGAGCTCCTCACGCTTATCGGCGCGGGAACGAAGCTTCATCTCCAGACCCTCGATCGAATTGCCGAAGGCGGCGATCTTCTGCTCCGCTGTTTTGATCTGTTCTTCGTATTTTTCTTTTATCGAAATAAGCTCGTCACGCTGGACGCGCTTTGTGTCACTTGATTCACTGAGCACCTCGGCGCGCTCTTCGAGCTCTTCGATCGCGGTCGCGGCGGTGATATCCGTCACGCGGACGTCAGCCAGCCGCTGGGATAAGGACGCGATCATCGTGCTGAGCTTTTGCAGCTCGTCGTTCGAGCGGGAGGTATCGTTGTTGATGCTGTTCAACTCGTCGGAAATGGCGTTGTAATCGCTCTGTTTTTCAAGGGTTTTCTCGCGCAGGGCTTCGATCTCAGCCATTTTGCTCTCGACGATCTTTTTGATGTCGACAGTGGAGCTTTCCGCCTTTTCGATCTCGCCGAGGATACGCTCGATGTTCTCTTTGTTATGCAGGATATCGTTCTCGGCGACGGAGATCTCGGCGTTCTTGCCGGCGATCTGAGCCTCAAACAATGACGCGGCGTTGCGCTCCTGCTCGATCTGCGAGCTCATCATACCGTTCTTGATATAGATCTCCTCGGTCTGAGAGGCAATCGATTGCAGGGCGGCGTCCGCTTCTTCATACTGGTTCTTGGCGATCGCGATCTTGTCCTCATGATCACGCAGTATCGCGGCGCTTTTATCGAGGGTATCGAGCCAAAGGGCGATCTCAAGACCGCGCTTCTCACCGCTGTACTCGAGGAATTTCTGCGCCTTTTCGGACTGGACGCGCAAGGGCTCTACCCTGTCCTCAAGCTCGGTGACGATATCACGCAGTCGGAGCAGGTTCTCTTCGGTATGGTTGAGCTTACGCTCCGCCTCCGTCTTGCGGTAGCGATAGCGGGAGATGCCCGCGGCTTCTTCAAAGATCTCACGTCTGTCCTCGGATTTGGAGGCAACGATGGAGTCGATCTTACCCTGACCGATCATACTGTAGCCGTCGCGTCCGAGACCGGTATCCATGAAAAGCTCATGGATATCCTTGAGTCGGACAGAGGCTTTGTTGATCAGATACTCCGACTCACCCGAGCGATAATAACGGCGGGTGACCGCTACATCGTCGCCGCCGTACGGCAGACTGCGGTCGGAGTTGTCGATGGTCAGAGTGACCTCGGCATAGCCCTGGCGCTTGCGGCGGTCGGTACCGTTGAAAACAACGTCCTCCATCTTGGAGCAGCGCAGGGATTTTGCGCTCTGTTCACCGAGCACCCAACGGATCGCGTCACTGATATTGGACTTGCCGGAGCCGTTGGGGCCGACGACAGAGGTGATGCCTTTGTCGAAGGTCAATTTTGTTTTATCGGGAAAGGTTTTGAATCCCTGTAATGTGAGAGATTTTAATAACATTCTGAACCTCTGTTAGTGATGATTGCATCGGAAGGATCGATTTTTGAGGTATCCGCTCAGTCTATCGATACCTCGAGATAAGACAATCGATCATCTTCCGTGATCTGTATCTCATAGCCCAATTCTTTCAGGGCGAGCAGGTTGGATCGTTTGTTGCCGGTCATCTTGGAGCGGCTTCTCGGATGGACACACAGGGTGTACGCGCCGGGAGCTTTATTCTTAAAAAGAATTATTGCTTGATCGAGCATGATATGGCTCTCGCACAGCTCCCTGAAGGCAGGGTGATAAGGCCCCGCAAGACGGTTTTCTTTCAGGCTTTCACTGTCGTGCAAGCCGACACGGATAACGCGGACGCCGTTTTCTTCAAACAGCCGGATCAACCGGGCGCACAGCGCAACCGCTTCTTCCAAGGTCTGCGGCTGATACAAGCCCTGTTCGTATAAATCGCCTAAGCGTGTGCCCTTCATGACGATCGTCGGATAGATCCGTACGCAGGACGGCTGCAGCGCGATGAATTCCCGCGCGGTTTGTATATCCGAATCGGGGGTGCTTTGGTACAGTCCCGTCATCATCTGTAAGCCGAGATCGAAGCCGTAGCTTTTGATCAGCTCACACGCACGGCGGACATCCTCGGCGGTATGACCGCGGTCGTTTGCCAAAAGGACGGCGTCATCCATGCTCTGCGCGCCGAGCTCAACGGTGGTGACATGATAAGCTTTGAGTAAATCAAGGATCTCATCGTCGATACAATCGGGGCGGGTGGAAATGCGGATGCCCTTGAAGCGGTCGATATACGGCACGGTCGCGTCGAGCAGCGTCTTCATATACTCACGGTCGATCGCCGTAAAGCTGCCGCCGAAAAAGGCGATCTCGCTGTGGAATGAATTTTCTTTTAAAGAAATTAAAGCGGTTTCGATCGCGCTTTTGACATCCGCGGCAGTCGGCTGATATGCCCTGCCGGTGATACTGCGCTGATCGCAGAAGGAGCATCGATGCGGACAGCCGTTGAACGGGATGAACAGCGCGACGTTCGCGTGTGCTGACTTGCCTTTAATAGCCCATCAACTCCAGTGCTTCACGCGCCGCCTGCTGTTCCGCTTCTTTCTTGGAACGGCCGCCGCCCTTGCCGATGACATTGGAGTTCAGACATACCTCGACCTTGAAGTGCTTGTCATGATCGGGTCCTGTCGCGCTCACCAGATGATATTCCAGCTTTTCGCCGGGGTTCTTCTGGATGATCTCCTGCAATTTCGTCTTATAATCCTTGAACGAACGATTCTTGTGCTGTTCGATCTCGGGCACAACAAAGCGCAGGATATGCTTTTCGGCGGGCTTCATACCGCCGTCGAGGTAGATCGCCGCGATCAGCGCCTCGAACGCGTCGGACACGATGGACGGACGCTTGGCGCCGCCGTTGCGGCGTTCACCGTTAGAAAGGCGCAGATAGGAGCCGAGATCGATCTGCTTGGCAAAATCAAACAGGCTCTTTTCGCACACCAGTGAAGCGCGGAGCTTTGTCAGCTCACCCTCGGGCAGATTCGGACAGTGCTTGTAGATATAGTCGGACACGACGATCGACAGCACCGCGTCGCCGAGGAACTCAAGGCGCTCGTTGTATTTCATATTCTTATGCTGCTCATGCGCATACGAGGAATGGGTCATTGCCTCGGTCAACAGAGCAGGGTCATGGAATGTATAGCCGATGGCTTCCTGCAGATCTTTCATCACGCTTCTCCGCCCTCAGCTTCACTGATCTTGCTCATTGTGTCGGTCACGGTGGCGATGATATCGGCGGAAACATAGTCCTTACAGACACGGATCGCGTTCTTGATCGTCTTGGCGTTGGCGTTGCCGTGCGCCTTGAACACAGGCTTGGAACAGCCCAGCACAGCCGTGCCGCCGAACTCGTCGAGATCCATTTCCTTTTTGAAGGCTTTCATATCGCCGAGCACCAGCGCCGCGGCGATCTTGTTCTTCAGATTCTTTGTGAAGATACCCTTGATCTTGCCGAGCAGTGCCAGAGCGACGCCCTCGTAGGTCTTGATGATCATGTTGCCGGTGAAGCCGTCACATACGACGACGTCCGCGCCGTCGAGCGGAACATCGCGGCCTTCGATATTGCCGACAAAATTGACAGGGGTATTCTGCAGGAGCTTATAGGTCTCCTGACGGAGCTCGTCGCCCTTATGCTCCTCGGTGCCGACGTTGGCGAGTCCGACACGGGGATCTTTGATGCCGATGACCTTGTTCATATACACCGAGCCCATGATCGCGAACTGCTGGAGAACGGCGGGACGGACGTCGGTATTGATACCGCTGTCGATGACCATCGCCTTGCCGCTGACGGTCGGGATGACAGGCGCGAACGCGACGCGCTTGACGCCCTTGATGCGCTTGACGATGAACATCGAGCCCGCGCCGATCGCGCCGGAGTTGCCGGCGGAGACAAAGGCGTCGCCCTCGCCCTCTTTAAGCAGTCGGAATCCCGTCGCCAGAGAGGTATCCGCCATCGCCTTGGTGCGGATCGCGGAGGGGGAATCGTTGTTGGTGAAGACGCCTGGCGCGTGATGGATAGCGATTCCGTCGAGGCTGATCTGATTTTCAGCCGCAACCTTGCGGATCGTTTCCTCCGCGCCGACGAGGAGGATATCGACGCCGTATTCGTTTTTGGCGTCTACCGCGCCTTTGATGATCTCGAGCGGGGCGTTGTCGCCGCCGAACGCGTCTACAATGATTTTCATACTACCAAATCCTTATCTTAGAATAGCCTTCCCCTCGAGGGGAAGGTGGGCAATTTGCCGGACACGCGTGTCAAAGGCAAATTGGTCGGATGAGGTGGAAACGCTTCCACTAAATCTCTTATATTGATTATTTGAAAAGGTTTCCACCTCATCCGCTTCGCTGTGCTCAGCACCTTCCCCTCAAGGGGAAGGCTTGATCTCATTCTCTTCCATGAATCGCTTCAGATCGGAAAGCGATCGGCCGGCATATGCCTGTCCGCGTTCCGCTTTGTCGCGCGGACGGTGTTCGAGCTCGGGCAGGATACCGAAGTTCGCGCCCATGGGCTGGAAATCAGTCACGAAGCTGTCGCTGATATACCGCGCCATCGCGCCCATCATCGTGGTCGGCGGCAGGGTGATCGTGTCCTTGCCGTCAAGCAGACGCGCGGCGTTGATGCCGCAGAGCAGTCCCGACGAGGCGCTTTCCATATAGCCCTCGACGCCGGTGAGCTGACCGGCAAAGAAGCGGCTTTTATTTTCTTTATCAGAATAATCCGAGTTGAGTATCTTCGGAGAATTGATGAAGGTGTTGCGGTGCATCACACCGTAGCGCAAGAACTCCGCGTCGCGCAAAGCGGGGATCATGGAGAACACCCGCTTTTGCTCGCCGAATTTGAGGTTCGTCTGGAAGCCGACGAGGTTGTACATGGTGCCCGCGGCATTCTCCTTGCGTAATTGCAATACCGCCCACGGACGGTGACCGGTGCGCGGGTCGCGCAATCCGACGGGCTTCATCGGGCCGAAACGCACGGTGTCCAATCCACGCTGTGCCATCACCTCGATGGGCATACAGCCCTCATAAACCTTGGGATTCATCACATCGAACTCGTGCACGGGAGCGCGTTCGGCGCTGACAAGCGCCTCGTGGAACGCCTCATACTCCGCCTTGTTCATCGGACAGTTGAGGTAATCCTCTCCCCCGCCCTTGCCGTAGCGCGATTCATAAAACGCGTGCTCCATGTCGATGGAATCCGCCGCAACGATCGGCGCCGCCGCGTCGAAGAAGCGCAGACTCTCGCCGTAATGAGCGGCGATATCCCGGGCGAGCGCGTCATGGGTGAGCGGCCCTGTGGCGATGATCACCACACCGTCGTCGGGGATCGCGGTGATCTCCTTCGTAATATAGGTGATGTTCGGATCGCTCAGGATCGCATCCGTCACCAAAGCGGAGAACTGTTCGCGGTCGACCGCCAGCGCTCCGCCCGCAGGAACAGCGCATCGGTCGGCACACTGCAGCAAGAGCGAGCCGAGGGTGCGCATCTCTTCCTTTAAGAGTCCGGCGGCGGAATTCACGCGCTTTGCCTTAAAGGAATTGGAGCAGACGATCTCACATAATTTTTCAGAATGATGGGCAGGGCTGAATTTGTTCGGCTTGGTATCGTAAAGGTCGACAGAAACGCCTCTTTTCGAGAGCTGATATGCCGCCTCACAGCCGGCAAGCCCCGCGCCGATAATGGTTACTTTTTGCATATTCTATATAACAGCAGTCATTCCGAGGGGCTTCAGCCCCGTGGGAATCCCACAAAGAGGAACACGACTTCTCCGACAAGGGGATTGCCGCGTCGCTGTGCTCCTCGCAATGACATTTTTATCTCTCAGGTTCGGGAGGAGCAAGCCCCTCCCCTACAATAACGGTTTATTTCTTATACCCGCAGCCTTCGTGCTGACAGAACAAGCCGCCTTTTTTGCCCTTGCGCTTAAAGAGGATGTCGCCGCAGTTGGGACAGCGCTCTTCGACAGGCTCGTACCATGACACAAAGTCGCAGTTCGGATAATTGGAGCAGCCGTAGAAGATCTTGCCCTTGCCGGTGCGCTTGACGATGACGTCGCCGTCGCACTTGGGACATTTCACGCCCACGTTCTCCACATATTTCTTGACATTCTTACAATCGGGATAGCCGGGGCAGGCAATGAACTTGCCGTAGCGTCCGACCTTGACGACCATCTGTCTGCCGCATTTTTCGCAGATGATGTCCGTCTTACTGCATATCGGCCTTCGCCTTTTTGAGGGTCTTGTCAAAATCGGTATAGAAGCCGTCGAGCAGCTCTACCCACTCGGTCTCTCCGCTTTCGACGGTGTCGAGCTCCTGCTCCATCTGAGCGGTGAACTTGACGTTGACGATCTTGGGGAAACGCTCCTTCATCAAACCGGCAAGCGCCTCGCCGAGCTCGGTGGGAACCAGCGTCTTGCCCTCGCGCTTGACGTACTCACGCGAGGTGATGGTGGAGATCGTCGCGGCATAGGTAGAAGGTCTGCCAATGCCGTATTCCTCCAGCGCCTTGATGAGCGACGCTTCGGTAAAGCGCGCGGGCGGCTGGGTGAAATGCTGATTGCCGAGCAGCTCCTTCGCCTTGCAGGGGGTATCCTTTTCTAAGGAAAGGATGCGGTTATCCTTATCGTCCTCGTCGTCCTTGCTCTCAACATAGAGCGTGGTGAAGCCGTCGAAGTCGACGCGGTAACCCGCCGCCTTGAAGATATAGCCGTTGCCCTCGATATCCGCCTGAGTGGTTTTCTGGATGCAGTCCGCCATCTGAGAAGCCATGAAGCGCTCCCAGATCAGCTTATACAGCTTATACTGGTCGTTGGTGACACTGCCCTTGATCTGTGCGGGAGTGATCGACGGCGTGGAAGGACGGATCGCCTCGTGACCGTCCTGAGCGCCCGCGCGGGATTTGAAGAAACGGGGTTTGGCGGGCAGATATTTATCGCCGTAGGTATCGCGGATGTAGGTCTGCGCGTCGGCGATCGCGTCATTGGAGATACGCAGGGAGTCGGTACGCATATAGGTGATCAGACCGATAGCGCCGATGCCCTCGAGCTCAACGCCTTCATACAGCTCCTGCGCGACCTTCATGGTGCGGCGGGACTGGAAGTTGAGCTTGCGGGAAGCCTCCTGCTGTAAGGTAGAGGTGATGAAGGGCGGTGCGGGGGATTTTTTGCGGGTACCGTTCTTCACCTTGGTGATGATGAAATCGGCGCCCTCTAAATCAGCCAGAATCTGATCCGCCTGTTCTTTGTTCTTGATCTTGATCTTACCGTTTTTGTCGCCATATAGCGCGGCGGAAAACGCCTTGCGCGAGCCCTTGGGGATGAACTTGGCGTCGATCGACCAATACTCCTCGGGCTTGAAAGCGCGGATCTCGTTCTCGCGGTCAACGATGATGCGTACCGCGACGGACTGGACGCGTCCCGCACTCAGTCCGCGATGGATCTTCTGCGATACAAAGGGGCTGAGCTTGTAGCCCACCAGACGGTCGAGGATGCGGCGCGCCTGCTGCGCGTTGACCAGATCGATATTGATGGTACGCGGTGACGCCATACCGTTTTTGACGCCGGTTTTGGTGATCTCGTTGAATTCCACGCGATCCACCTCATCGAGCGGCAGATCGAGCAGATAGGCAAGATGCCATGAGATCGCCTCGCCCTCGCGATCGGGGTCCGTTGCGAGATAGACTTTGTCGGAGCTTTTTGCCTTGCTCTGCAACTCGTCTACCAGCTTTTCTTTTCCCTTGATGACCTCATATTTCGGCGCGAAATTGTTGTTGACATCGACGCTCAGGCGTGCCGAGGGTAGATCCCTGACATGGCCCATGGACGCGACGACGTCATAATCCTTGCCGAGGTATTTTTTGATGGTTTTCGCCTTTGCCGGCGACTCCACGATTACAAGATTAGACATTGTGATTTGTCCTCCAAATATATTTGATTTCTGTTTTAATCAATAGATCGATATAAAAAATCAGGTGAGGACGGAGTCCTCCCAAAACCATTCACCATTAACCGTTAACCATTCACCGGGTCTATACTAATCGGTACATCCTGCCTTTTTCGGCTTTGATCAGCCCTTCGAGCTCCAGCTCGGTCAACGCCTGTAAAACGACGTTCACCGGCAGCTTGACGGCGGATGTGATCGTATCGATATGGACAGGCTCGGCTGTGACGGCACGATAGACCTTCACAGCGTCCGCGCTGACGTCGATATCGGTTTTATGCGTGGGGACGTCCTCAACGATATCGTCGGGATCGCCCTCCAAACGGAACTGCGGATAATACGAGATGATGTCGGTATAATCCGTGACAGGGATCGCGCCGTCCTTGATCAGCGCGTTGGTGCCCTGCGAATACGGCGAGGTGATGTTGCCCATCACGGCAAACACATCGCGGTTTTGTTCCAAAGCGGTGCGCGCCGTGATCAGCGAACCGCTTTTCGCGCCGGCTTCGACCACCAGAACGCCGTCGGACAATCCGGAGATGATACGGTTGCGTTCAGGGAAGGTGTATTTGCCCGGCGGATAATCAGGCGGGTATTCGCTGATAAGCGCCCCGCGTTCGGCAATGGTATTGCGCATGCGGGCATTTGCCATCAGATAAGGATAGTTGATGCCGCAGCCTAACACGCAGAGCGTCTCGCCGCCGACCTCCAGCGCCGCGGTATGGCTCAGGCTGTCAATACCGACCGCGCCGCCACTGATGATGATCACGCCCACCTTCGCGAGTGAGCCCGCGAGCACATGAGAGGTCCTCTTGCCGTAGGCGGTCGCGTTGCGCGTGCCGACGATGCCGATGCTCAGACAGCGTTCAAAATCGGGCAGCCGCCCTTTCATATATAATACCGCGGGCGGATCGTAGATATCCTTGAGCTTTTCGGGATAATTCGGATCGTCCAGCGACACGATACTGATACCAAGCTCGTTGCACCGCGCGATCACCTCATACGCTTTTGCGACAGGCGTAGCTTCAAGAGCGGAAATATCCTTGTCGTTCAAAACGCCGGATAATCGCCACTCCATGACCCCGCCCTGATAAAACGCGGAAATATTCGGATAGATTGACGCGAGCGCCTTACACTTGGGCGTGCTGTAGCCGAGCGCAAGGCTGAGCCAGATATAGTATTTTGTCGCGTTGGTCATTTTGTCATTTCCCAGAGAATAATGCTTGCAGCAGCGGAGACATTCAGCGATTCCGCATCGCCGCGCATCGGAATATACAGCCGATGGGTGCACGCCTTGATCGTCTTAGGCGTGATACCGTTGCCCTCGTTGCCGACAACGGCAAGCACCGCTCCCTCGAATGTACAGTCATTCAAAGAAACGGAGGTTTCGTCGAGCACTGCCGCATAGGAATTGCCGAACGCGTTGAAGCGCTCGATCAACCCGGGCAGGTCGTCGGTAATATGGAAAGGCAGTCGGAACACCGCGCCCATACTGCCGCGCGCTAC
The DNA here is from genome assembly GCA_902764715.1 of uncultured Ruminococcus sp. Taxonomy (GTDB): domain Bacteria; phylum Bacillota; class Clostridia; order Oscillospirales; family Acutalibacteraceae; genus Ruminococcoides. The sequence continues at coordinate 21,205 of CACWXE010000054.1, forward strand.
CTTGGGCGCGTAAACATCACAGCAGTCACGGGTCAAAACGACCAGATCGACGCCCAGCGCTTCGGCAGTTCTCAGGATCGTGCCGAGGTTGACGGGATCCTGTACGGTCTCCAAAGCCAATACTTTTCCATTATTCTTAATTTTATCAAAGTCGATGGTTTTGTCAAGTGTTTTTATGATGAACAATACGCCCTGCGGCGTTTTTGTATCGGATATTGCGGAAAAGATGTTGTCTTTGAGCAGGAAGGTTTGATCGGTTATCGAGGCGGCATCCTGTACGAAAGAGGCGTTCTTCGCGTAAAAGCTCTCGGAAAAGAACGCGGAGACGATCTCGGCGCCGCTTTTGATCGCGTCGCCGCAAAGGCGCAGCCCCTCCGCGACAAATACGCCCTCTTCCCTGCGGAAGGACGCGGAGGAAAGGAGCTTTTTGATGGTTTTGATTCGTTTATTTTCTTTAGAAGAAATTTGTTCCATAGTGTTACCTGTTATGGTTTAATTATCATTGTGGGACGACATTTGGTGTGCTTCGCGTTTGTGTGACATCTTTACAGACGTTTCGGGAGGAGCGAGCCCCTCCCCTACAGTAAACGTCGCATAATAATTGTAGGGGTCGACATTTATGACGACCCGCGGAAGGGCGTTTGATACGCTATGCGTTTGGGTGACATTCAATGAACGTTTCAGCGGATTTGTAGGGGAGCGCCTTGGTGCTCCCGCGGCAGGGCGTTTGATGACGAACCGCGTTGGTCGAGGAAACGAAACATTTCCGTAGGGACGAGCATTGCTCGTCCGCATGGCAGAAGCTTTTGTTTCCTATCTCATGTTTTCGAATATTGAAACGCCCGGCATTCTGCGGATGGTCATTGACCATCCCTACGGAAGTAGGTATTTGCTTCGCATTTGGGTGACATATGCCGGATAGGTTACGGTACGTCGGCAAGCGCCGTACCCTACGGAGAAATGGATCTGCTTCGCGTTTAGGTGGCATCTTGACAGATGTTTCGGCGGGAGCAAGCCCCCGCCCTACAATAAACGTTGATTTGCTCCGCGTTTCAGTGGCATATACCGGATAGGTTACGGGAGGAGCAAGCCCCTCCCCTACAATATGAGCCATCCCCTACAGTAAACATTTCAGCGGATTTGTAGGGGAGCGCCTTGGTGCTCCCGCGGCAGGACGTTTGATAACGAACCATGTCGGTCGAGGAAATGAAACATTTCCGTAGGGACGAGCATTGCTCGTCCGCATAGCAGAAGCATCGTATTCCTATCTACGGTTTTCGATAACGAAAACGCCCGTCATTCTGCGAATGGTCATTGACCATCCCTACGGAAGCAGACATTTACTTCGTATTTGGGTGGCATATGCCGGAAAGGTTACGGTACGTCGGCAAGCGCCGTACCCTACGGAGAAATAGATCTGCTTTGCGTTTGGGTGGCATCTTGACAAATGTTTCGGCGGGAGCAAGCCCCCGCCCTACAATAAACGTTGATTTGCTTCTCATTTGGGTGATATCTTTACATGCGTTGCGGGATGTCGCAAGCGTCATCCCCTACGGTAAACGTTTACTGTGCTTCGCGATAGAACGGGATCTTATCCGTCGTTTTCGGGTCGTCGAGACGCCAACCCCTACCATATAATAATATATGACGGCGGACAATATAAAAGCGTTTGGGATGACCCAAACGCAGTTATAGCTTTTTTATGCGTTTTTAACCTGCTCTACGAGAGCGGTGAAAGCGGCGGGATCGGCGATCGCGATCTCGGACAGAACCTTGCGGTTCAGGGTGATGCCGGCTTTCTTCAGACCGTTCATAAAGGTAGAATAGTTGGTGCCGTTAGCCTTGCAGCCGGCAGAGATACGGGTGATCCACAGTCTGCGGAAATCTCTCTTCTTCTGCTTGCGGCCGATGTAAGCGTAGTTACCGCTCTTCATCACCTGCTGCTTCGCCATCTTAAAGTGCTTACTTTTTGCACCGTAATAGCCCTTAGCGAGCTTTAATGTCTTTTTTCTTCTCTTGCGAGTCATCATCGCGCCTTTAATACGTGCCATTTATCTTTACCTCCGATAATTCTAAAGTCAATTAAGCGTTGATTATTTGTAGGGGATCAGGCGCTTAACCTGAGCTACATTGGTCTTGTCTGCGACAGCAGTCTTTCTCAGACCTCTTTTACGCTTGGTGGTCTTCTTGTTCAGGATATGGCTCTTGTTAGCGTGAGCGCGGATAACCTTACCGTTCTTGCTCAGTTTGAAACGCTTCTTCGCGCCGCTGTGTGTTTTGATCTTAGGCATATTGATATTCCTCCTTTTAATCGGTTGAGATTGCCGCGGGCTGACAGCAGTCGAGCCCTTGCAATGACTTTGACTTTGTTACTTGGTGGGCTTAGTGGGCTTGGGAGCCAGGAACATGATCATCTGGCGGCCGTCCAGTTTAGCGGGACGTTCGATATTCGCCTCTTCGGCGCAAGCGTCGGAAAAACGCTTCATGATATCATAGCCATACTCGGAATGTCCCATCTCTCTTCCGCGAAAGCGGATAGAAACCTTGACCTTATCACCGTGAGCCAAGAATTTTTTGGCGTTCTTGAGCTTGGTGTTAAAGTCATGAGTATCGATATTCAGGGAGAGCTTAATCTCCTTGACCTCGACGGTATGCTGATTTTTTCTCGCCTCTTTTTCACGCTTCGCCTGTTCAAAGCGATACTTGCCGTAGTCCATGATCTTGCAGACAGGCGGCTTAGCCTGGGGAGCGATCTTGACGAGGTCGAGATTCTTTTCGTCCGCGATATGCTGGGCGTCGGCAGCCGACATAATGCCGAGCTGAGTGCCGTCAGATCCGATTACGCGTAACTCTCTGTCACGAATTTCCTCATTGATTTGAGGTTCCTGTTTAGCGATGTGTAAGCACCTCCAAAGTTTCTTTAACAAATAGAAAAGCGGACAGATAGCTCCGTCCGCATGCAATACAAAGGTAAGGGAAAACTCCCCGATTGTATTGACCCGTGCAGACGACACCCCACAGGTGAAAGCC
>CACWXE010000055.1 GCA_902764715.1 uncultured Ruminococcus sp.
CGTCATTGCCGTCACCCTCGACGGCGCGCTGATCGCCTTTATCTCCATCGAAGACCACATCCGTGAGACCGCGGCGGATACGCTCAAATTCTTCCGTGAAAACGGCGTTACCGTCAAGGTCATCTCGGGTGATAACCCCTTGACCGTCAGCATGATCGCGCAGAAATGCGGCATCGTGAACGCTGATAAATACATCTCCCTCGCGGGTGTTCCGCTCGAGGATATCCCCTCTGTCGCCGAGGAATACACGGTATTTGCCCGCGTATCTCCCGAACAGAAGGAAGCGCTCGTCAAGGCGCTGCAGGCAAATAAGCATAAGGTCGCGATGACCGGTGACGGCGTCAACGACATCCTCGCGCTCAGACGCTCGGATTCGTCCATCACCTTTGCCAAAGCGTCCGAAGCGGCAAAATCCTGCTCCGACGTGATCCTGCTCGACAACGATTTCAGCCATCTGAAAGAAGTCGTCGGCGAGGGCAGACGCGTCATCGGCAACACCCAAAAGACTTCCGTTCTGTATCTGATGAAATCGATCGCGGTCTTCATTCTGGCGTTCGCGCTGATCCCCTTCTCGAAGGGTCAGATGTGGTTTTCGATCGAGAATATGTACATGCTGGAAGCTGCCGTGATCGGAACGGGCGGTTTCCTACTCTCACTGGAACCCCGCCGCACACCGGTCAGCGGCTCCTTCCTCAAGAAAATCATCAGTCAATCCATCTGCGCGGGCGCGCTCGGCGCAATCGCCGTACTCCTGCCGATCCTGTTGAACGCGGTGCCGAAGGCACTCGGAAATGCCCCGATCATCACCGACGTGAACGTCCGTCCGATGATGACGGTCCTGCTGTCCATTGCGGGCATCATCGTGGTCTTCTCCATGTGTATCCCGTTCAACAAATACCGCGCGATCGCGTTGACATGCGTGGTCGCCGTAGCGGCTACACTGGGACTGCTCCTGCCGTCCGCTTATATCGGCGGCTCCACGATCGGCGCGGATATGCTCGCCTTTGATAAAGCGGCAGGTCAGACCATTTTTGACAGCCAGCTTGTGCAGGAAATGTTCCGCCCGATGAACTCGCCGATCGTCAGAGGCTTGGTCGGTGATATGAACAACTACATCGTCCTGAGAATGTTCCTGTACGTCGCGATCCCGCTGTTCATTATCATTCGCTTTACGCTGGAAAGCAAGCTCGACGAAAGCGATCCCGATCGCGGTCTGAACCGCTCCTATGTCTTCGGCAAACGCCTGATCCTCGCGTCGGGTCTTGTCCTGATCCTGCACGCGGTACTCTCTATCGTTGAGGTGCTCACCAACACGGGTTCGTTCCAGACCGAAAACCTGCTTGGCGACGGCAACACGGCAGTGTACTTCAACATCTTCTACGCCATCGTCTATACCGTTGTCGGCGCGCTCGGCTACCGCATGTGGACGAATCCGACAAAACGGCTGACGACGATCACCTTTATCGCCGGTATGGTGCTGATCAGCTTGGCGATGGCACCGATGACCGCTGTCGAAAGCGAAGAAGTGACCCAAAGCGCGCTGATGATCATCGACAGCGCCGTTGCAAGCGCCGTGGTACTCGCCTACTTTATCGGCTGTTCACTGATCTTCCTGAACATCATCTCAACAGACAATAAGCCGACCCCAGTGACGAGTCAACAATAACCGAACCCATCAAATTACCCCCACTGTAATGAACAGTGGGGGTTGCTTTATGATGAAAACAAAATATCAAAAAATTCGTCGTAGGTCGCGATCTCGTAATCGCACAACGGGCTGTGTGAGGGCGCTTCTCCGTTCAGATAATGACAGGTCGTAAGCCCTGCGTTCCTGCCGCCGAGCATATCGGAGGTCAGGCTGTCGCCGAGCATGATCACACGGCTCTTGTCCGCGATATGGAGATCACGGAAGATATAATCATAATACGCCTTGTCAGGCTTACTGTGACCGATCTGCTCCGAGATATAGATACCGTCGACATAGGGCTTGACCGCGGCGCGGTTGAATCGCCCTGTCTGCGGGATGGTCAAGCCGTTGGTCGCCAGATAGATCCTGCAATGCTCGTGGAGCTGTTTGACAAACTCCAACGCGCCGTCGAGCAAAAATGCCTGATGGGAGAGATTGTTCTCATAGGTATCGTTCACCGCATTGAAATCGACAGGCTGTGCGCCGAGCTGTTCAAAAAGCATCTGAAAGCGGGTCGGCTTTAAGTCGTCACGGCTCAGCTCACCGCGTTCGAGCGCCTTCCAACAGCTCAGGTTGATCGCGCTGTAACGGCTCACCACTTCATCGGTGGGCGTCACGCCGAACTGCTCCAGCGTCAGGCTGACGGCGGTTTTTTCTGCCAGCTTGAAGTCATAGACCGTTTCATCCGCGTCGAGGAGGACGATGTCAAAACGTTTAGGCAAACTCCTCTCCCCCTTTGGTGTAGATCGCGGCGCGGGTGATGTCGGCATACAGCTCAATACCGAGTTGATCGGCAAAGGCGCCTATAAGCAGATTGGGGTTGATATTGAGCGTAGAGCCCGCGGGGAGCTTCAGATCAAAACTGACCCGATCCCCTTCGCGGGGTTCAAACGCGAGGATATAGGGCTTGAGGTCGATATTCTTCATGCCCTTTTTTGTTTTCTTTTCCACGATGATCTCGGGGGAAGCAAGGAAAGCGTTCAACTTCTCGGATAATTCTATTACGGAAATATCATCCTCATTCATCGGCTCGAGGATCACCTTATAGAGGGAGGAATCGATATCCGCGGGCTTATGCAACGACTCGGCACAGCGCAGTACGCGGATGCCGTCGGGCAGGCAGGCATTGAGCCTGTCGGGGATCGCGGAAAGATCCTCGTTATCATCGAGGACACGGAAATCCATGCTCTCACATTCGGAGGCGAATCCGAGCGACAATGGGAGCGCAAAGGTAATATACGCATGCTGATTGAAGCCCTCGGTGCGCCAGATATTCAGGCGGCTTTTGCCGATAGCGCGGATCATCACGCGGTTGGTATCGAGATGGGAGATATATTTGCACGGTCCGAACTTGCGGTAGAAGACTCTAACGTTTTTCATAACACACGCCTCCTCCGTACTTTTTCGATCCGCAGCCGAGGCATTTTTCACGGCAGTTGGGCGACGCCTCGGAGCGATACGCGCGCTCACACTCGCGGCGCAAAAACTCCTTGGTCACGCCGTAGTCAAGGTGATCCCACGGCAGGATCTCGTCAAACGAACGGCGGCGGTTGGCATAGAACGCGGGGTCGATGCCGCAAGCCTTGAATACCTCCAGCCAGTTTTGCAGGGAGAAGCAATCGCTCCAACCATCGAAGCGGATCCCGCGCTTGTGCGCTTCAAGCATCACCTGATTCAGACGGCGATCGCCGCGCGCGAACACTGCCTCGAGATAGGATGTGTCGGAATCGTGATAATTATAGGTCAGCTTGCTCAGCGAGATCTTGTTGTCGATGATCGTCTGCTTGATATGCTGCTGCTTTTCACGCAGAACATCCATCGTATCCTGCGGCTCCCACTGGAAGGGAGTGAAGGGCTTGGGAACAAAGGATGACGCGGAAATGGTCACGCGTGGCGCTTTGCCCTTGGGACGATTCGGGGTGCTGTAGTAGGTGTCAAGCACCTTCTTGCCGAGATTGGCGATATCCGCGACGTCATCCATTGTTTCGGTCGGCAGTCCGATCATAAAATAGAGCTTGACGGTCGTATATCCGCCCTCAAAAGCGACTCGGCAGGTGTTCATCAGCTCGTCCTCAAAGACATTTTTGTTGATCGCGTCGCGCAGGCGCTGACTGCCCGCCTCGGGCGCGAAGGTCAGACCGCTCTTGCGTACCGTTTTGATCTCATTGAGGATATCATCGGAGAATCCGTCTACGCGCAGTGACGGCAGGGATAAACTGACATGCTCGGGCTTTGCCCACGAATTCAGCTCACGGAGCATCGGCACGACCTGTGTGTAGTCGCTCGAGCTCAGCGAGGACAAAGACACCTCGTCATAGCCGGTGTTGCGGCACAGCGCATGGCATTGCTTGCTGATACACTCCACCGACTTTTCGCGCACGGGTCGATAGAGAAAACCCGCCTGACAGAAGCGGCATCCGCGGATACAGCCGCGGAAGATCTCCTCTACGGCGCGGTCATGGACGATCTCGATATTCGGCACAACGAAATTGTCGGGATAATAGCAGTTGTCCATATCCATTATCACGCGCTTTTCGATCACCGCGGGCGCGTCGTCGTGCGGCGTGACGGCGGCGATGGTGCCGTCGTCGTGATAGGATACATCGTATAATGAGGGCACGTAGACGCCCTTGATCTGAGCGGCAAGGCGGAGGAATTCCTCTCTGTTTTTGCCCTCTTTTTTACAGGTTCTGTACAGCTCCATCACTTCGAGGTCGACCTCTTCCCCATCGCCGAGAAAAAAGATATCGATGAAGTCGGTGATCGGCTCGGGGTTGCAGGCGCAGGGACCGCCCGCGACGACGATATGCTTGAGATCATGCCTGTCCTTGGAGAGCAACGGAATACCGCCGAGGTCGAGCATGTTCAGAATGTTGCTGTAGCTCAATTCATATTGCAAAGTGAAGCCGATGAAGTCAAACTCCGTCAACGGATCGCCCGACTCAAGCGCGTACAGCGGGATATCATGCGCGCGCATCTGCTCTTCCATATCCATCCACGGCGCGAAAACACGCTCGCACCAGATATACGGCTTTTCGTTGAAAAGGCTGTAGAGGATCTTGATGCCGAGGTGGGACATGCCGATCTCATAGATATCGGGAAAACAGAATGCGAACCGAACGTCCACATCCTGCTTGTCCTTGATGACAGCTCCGAGCTCACCGCCGACATAACGGCCGGGTTTTTGCACCTTCAGGAGCAGTTTTTCGACTTTTTCAGGGATCATAGGCTTCTCCTTTATCTGCCGATCAACAAACATGACCGGCAACTACCTATTTTTCAAAAACAATAAAACGATCAGATAGATCGATATGATCAACAGCGAATAATTGTAGCCGCTGTTCAATAGCACATACAGTCCCGCCGTCATCAACGGCAGTAAAAAAACAAAGGTCGTCACCTTCAGCGTGATCGCAACAGTGCGTGGTGAGAACCGTTTGTCCAGAATGATCGCGAGCAAATGTCCGCCGTCCAGACTCATAACGGGCAACAGATTAAAGACGCCGAGCGCAAAATGCGGCAAGGCGTATTTCATACCGACGGGGTACAGCAGCAATGCGAACAGAAAGTTCGCCGCCACGCCGCCGAGGGTAATCAGCACATCCGCCTTGACCGTAGGCGCTTCATCCGATTGGATGAGCACATCAAACAGCCGCAGCCTGATCGCGCGCACACGCACGCCGCACAACAGCATCATCAGCAGATGCCCCAGCTCGTGCAGGATCGCGGCGAGAAAGCAGAAGATCACGCGGTTGTCACGGTCAAGAAGCAATACGGCGGTCATCGCCGCGATCGCTTCATAGCCGATATATAGGTCAAGATTCGCTATGCGCAGTTTCATCGGGGGTCGACTGAACCGTCACGGGATCCTGCTCAAACAACGCGTCCGCGGAACGGAAGATTTCCTCAGACACCACGGGCTTTTGCAGTTCCTCGCGGTAATAATCCATGAAGCTGTAATACCCCTCGCTGTCCATCGCCTTGAGCAGGAACAATACCAGCGCCGCCAACAGGCTGAGTACGAGTTGGATCGTGATCAAAAGCGGTCTGCTTTTCTCATTTTCCTCCCGCGGTCGTTCAGCTCGCACAGGTGCTTCATCGAGCGGTGTTTCTTCCACAGCGGGCGGTGAGGCTTCCCGCCACCCCTCTTCGTAAATGATCTCGTTACGCTTGAATTCGCTCATATCTTCACCCCACATGATACGATAAATATATGAGGGAAGAGGTTGAAATATTACAGCTTGCTGAACTCCTTTTTCCTGAGAATCACAAAGAAGATGATACCGATGATCAGGCAGATGACCTCAGCGATCGGAAACGAGAACCACATGATGGTCATATCGATTTTAGAGAGGAAATAAGCCACGGGCAGCAGTACGACAAGCTGACGCATGACAGACATCGTCATGCTGTAAAAGCCCTTGCCGACAGCCTGGAACAGCGTTGAGAACATGATGCCGACCGCCGCCATGATGAACGAGATACTGATGATGCGCAGCATCGGTACGCCGACTTCGGCGAGCAGGGCGTTAGCGGCGACGTTATCCTCCGACTCAAAGAGCGAGAGCAACCACTCGGGCGCGAGCTGGAACAGCAGGGTTCCCGCCGCCATGACCGCGCCGGCGATGATGATACCCAAGCGGAACGCCTGATACATACGCTTTTTGTTGCGGGCGCCGTAGTTGTAGCCGATGATCGGCGACACGCCCTGACTCAGGCCGAATACCGGCATAAAGATAAAGCTCTGGAGCTTGAAGTAGATTCCGAACGCGTTGATATATGCCGCGGCATACTCCGCCGTCAGGTTCGCCATCGAAATGATCGCGTTGATGCCCGAGACCATCACCGAGCCGATGCTCTGCATGATGATCGCGGGAAAGCTGACAGCATAGATATTTTTCAAGGTGATCTTCTGCATGCGGAAGCCCTTGAAGCGGATCTTGACGTCATGCTTTCTGACAAAGAGGATGATCAGGATGAAGGTCATGGAACAGATCTGACCGAACACGGTAGCGATCGCCGCGCCGAGTACACCCAGCCGCGGGAAAAAGCCGATACCGAAGATCAGCAGGGGGTCAAAGATGATGTTCACGATCGCGCCGAGCATCTGGGTGATCATCGGGATGATCATGTTGCCTGTCGACTGCAGGATCTTCTCACCCATGCAGGAGATCATCATGCCGAACGAAACGCACAGCACGACGGTCAGATAGCCCGCGCCGTCCTTGATAACGTCGGCATTGGAGGTAAACAGCGAAATGAACGGTCGGGACACCGTCAATCCGAGCACCAAAAACACCAGCCAGTCGATGACCGCCAGCACCAGACCCGTGGTCGCGGCGTTATTCGCTTCTTCATAATTCTTTGCGCCCAGTCGGCGCGCAATCAGGGAGTTCACACCCACCGCCGTGCCGACGGCAAACGAGATCAGGATCAACTGCAGCGGATACGCCAGCGACACCGCCTGCAGCGCGTCGGGCGAATAGCGCGCGACAAAGATACTGTCGACCACATTGTACAGCGCCTGTATCATCATCGACAGCATAGCGGGCAGCGACATTCCCATCAACAGCGGGAGCATCGGCTTTACGCCCATTTTATTCTGAGAGATCTCACTCACGATTTATCCTTCCTTCCAAAAACGCAATCACATCATGATTCTTTGTTGAGTTTTTTTAAGACGTTCGTTCTCAATCGCCCGAATGACCAGCATCACGATCGCCGCCGCGAACGCGACGCCGCAGCAGTCGAGCAGGATATCGCTCACCTGACAGGATCGGCCCGCGGGAAACAGCTGGATGATCTCGTCGATCGTCGCAACGACAGCGCCGGTGATCAATGTCCCGATCAGCGCGGTTTTGATCTTGCGAAGATGCACATAATACGTCACGCTCAGCAACGCGCCGAGGAACGAATACTCGGCAAAATGCGCCAGCTTGCGTATGAAATTCTCTGTCACACTGAACGGAATCGGAAAGCCTGCCAGTATGCCGTTGATCCAATCCGTCAGCGGCGAGCTGCGCTCGGTCGATTCGATCGCGTCCTGTGATGAATTGTAGAAGATCGCGGCGATCGCCGCTACGGTCAGCAGCGTCAGGATCACGCGTGCCGCCGTCAATTTTTTCTCTTTCATCCTACACCTGTTTCAGCGATTTTTCTCCTGTTAATTCTAATCCATTCCGCATAAGTTGTCAAACAGATTCATATAAGTTTTATCAATCCTTCAAATTAGAGTTGAAAAGACTGCTTTTTTCAGTTATAATGCTATGGAGAAGAATTGAAAAGGAGACTCCTTATGCTTCATTATATCATCGTATTTTTGATTTCTATGGTGCCGCTGATCGAGCTGCGCGGCGCGATCCCCTATGCCGTAGGCGTCAATAACCTCGGCGGCAATATGAACATGGTCGTCGTGTACATTCTTGCTATCATCGGCAATATGCTCCCCGTACCGTTCATCTACCTCTTCGCGCGCAAGATACTCGAATGGGGCAAGGATAAAAAGTTCATCGGCAAATTCTTCACCTTCTGTCTGGAAAAAGGTGAAAAGGGCGGTAAAAAACTGCAGGCAAAAGCCGGCAGAGGTCTGTTTGTCGCGCTGATGCTGTTCGTCGGCATCCCCCTGCCCGGCACGGGAGCGTGGACGGGCACGCTGGCGGCATCCATGCTGGATATGGACTTTAAGAAAAGCGTTATTGCCGTCATGCTCGGCGTCATCATCGCCGGCGTGATCATGGGCTTGGCGTCGATGGGCGTATTCGGCGCGATCGGCGCGATCTTCGCACCCAAAGCATAATGAAGAAACGTAACGTTTACGCGGCGATCATCGGCGGCGGCGCGGCGGGACTGATGTGCGCGATCCGTGCCGCGGAGAACCATCCCGATCAGGCGATCGTCATACTGGAAAAAGCGGATCGTGTGGGCAAAAAGATCCTTGTCTCCGGCAACGGCAGATGCAACCTCAGCCATATCGGCGCGGATGCGAACAGCTATCACGGCGACGGAAGCGGCGATCTGATCAATATTCTTTTTAAGAAATATGGTCCCGATGCTGTTCTGTCATATTTCCGCACGCTCGGACTGCTGACCCATACCGACAGCGAAGGCAGGGTCTACCCCCTGTCTAATCAGGCAAGCTCCGTCCTCGATGTACTTCGCATGAGGAACAGTCAGCTTGATATCGAAACCATCTGCAATACCGATATCTCTCGCATCCAAAAGACCGCCGAGGGGTACGAGATCGTGACGCCCGAGCTGCGGCTTTTCACCAAAAAGCTGGTCATTGCCGCGGGCGGTAAGGCGGATTACGCGGGAAGGAACAGCGACAGCCGCGAGCTGATGCGTTCACTGGGCTTGAGTATGACCAAGCTCAGCCCATCCCTCTCACCCGTCAAGGTCAAGAGCGAGCATCTCAAATCGCTCAAGGGTATCCGCGCGTCGGCGGAAGCCTCGCTGATCCGCGACAAAAGGATCATCAAATCCGAACGTGGCGAGGTACAGTTCACCGACGGCGCGTTATCGGGTATCTGCATCTTCAACCTCTCCCGATATGCTAATCTCGGCAGGTGTGAAATCCACCTCAACCTTCTGCCCGACTTCCCCTATGAGCAGATCGAACAGGAGCTCACAAACAGATTCAAACACAACGCATCCTGCGGCGAAGTTTTCACGGGAATGTTCCATAAAAATATCGGGTCGGCACTGCTGAAATCATGCGGGATCAAGCCCTCCTCTTTCTGTAAAGATATTTCTGCAAAAGAAATAAAAGCATTGTGCCGTCATATCACCGACTGGCGCTTTGTCTGCGAAGAAACCCGTGATTTCAAGAAAGCACAGGTCACCGCGGGCGGGGTCA
>CACWXE010000056.1 GCA_902764715.1 uncultured Ruminococcus sp.
AATTCCCTTGTCCAGCCAAAATTTGCGGCACTTCTTAATTATTACATTGTAAATATTCTTTTAATTATTTCTCTGTCCTCTTGACGGGGTGCGGTTCAGAGCGAAAGGAGCCTTTTTTGTTTGGTTGAGATTGCCACAGTCCCTGAAGGGACTTCGCAATGACTGTTTTTGAATTCGGTTGAGTTTGCCACGGGTCGTATACTGATTGTCATTACGAGGAGGAACAGAGTTCCGACGTGGTAATCTCAACCTTATTCTTTCGTGCCCTCAATATGACTGTTCGGATCAAGATTATCAGTGATATTTATAGAAAGAGCATCGGTATTTGCTGTCGTCCAAACCAAGTCGGGTGTCATAATAGTAGCCCTGATCCTTCACCGCGCCGAGCGGCAGATCGATGGTCTGTTTATTAGAACCGTTATTGAAGATGACAAAGATATATTTCGACGTCGGAACAGTATATCTGTAGATCTTTTCACCGTAGCTGTTCGTGGTCATATAGGTCATTTTGATACCCGGCCACGCATTGTTCTTTTCTTTCCCGTGTCCGGCAGTACAGTATGCGTATACATCCGTCCAGCCGACATTATTGGTAAAGTAAACATCTACCGTATCGCCGGGATAACAAGCGCTGACGACCGCGTTGAAGGCGGTGTAGGCGGCGTTGAGGATGTTATAATCCGCGTTGCTGCGGTACGCCTTTTTCAACGCCTGATACTGGTCATAGGACGCGAGCAGCCAATATTTATCGAGCGCGGACTTTGCCTGTGAACGCAGGGTATTCAGATCCGCGGCGGCAGGCTCTAATTCTACCTGAGCGCCGACGACCGCGATATCGGTATCGACGCCGACATCGGCTATATCAAAGTCCTTGCCGGTCGCGGCAATATCCTCGGCGGGGAATCGGCGGATCACGCCCGCCACATAACGCTGGATCATGGTCGCGTCGATGATCGTGACCTCATCATCCGCATCGACGTCCGCATTCAGCTCGTTGATCGGCGTAGGCAGGGTGATGCCCGCCACAGAGCGCATGATATAGGTCGCGTCTAAGATGGAAACGATACCGTCGTCATCCGCGTCGCCGTAAAGACGCTCGACCGGCGGCTCGGTGGGAGCTTCTGTCGGAGCCTGTGTAGGCGCTTGGGTCGGCGCCTGAGTCGGAGCCTGCGTGGGCGCCTGAGTCGGCGCGGGAGGATCCGTCGGCTCGACCAGCGGAGAAGTTCTCTGCGGCACGATATAGGTCGCGGACGGGATCACCTTATTGGTATACAGATTGGTACCTTGGAAAATGGTCGCGTCGCGATAGACCTCGACGATATAGCCCTCGGTACCCTCACGGGAGGTATCATTGACGCGGTTGCCGTTGACGACGTCACGGATCGCGCCGACGGATGAATTGTGGATAATGGTCGCCGAGGTGCCGCTGTTGTTGCTGAGATTGTAATTCAAGCTGAAGCGGAAATGGGTATGACCGCACAACAAAACAGCGTTTTTATGATTTTGCAGGATCGCTTTCAGCTGAGCCGTAGCGGCGCATTTATCCTTCAGCGGGATATCATAGATCGGGTTCGGCAGTCTGTCGCCCGCGCCCCAGCTGTCAAAGTTCGCGTGCTCCATGATAAAGACATTTTTGCCGTCATTCTCATATGCGGTCAGCTTGCCGTTCAGCCATGCGAGCTGTTCATCGGTGAACTGGTTGGCGGCGTCCGAGTAGAAACCGCCCTCCTGTGCCATAAAAAGGAAGTGATCGCCGGTGTTGGGCTCGGTGATCTCGTAATACGCCTTCTTTGCGTTGACCGCCGCGGCGGTAGAATCCAGACCCGTCATATTGCAGAAGTAATCGGAGCTTGTTTTCCAATCCTTCGCGATCTTGTTGCTTTCATCCTCGTAGTTCCACAACTCATGATTGCCGATCGCCTCATAGATCGGATTGTCATAATCGCTGTCAGCGAGGATATGCAGATAGGTATTCCACTCCTCGGGATAATGCGGATTGCCTCTGCCCTTTTCATCGTTGCGATGATTGGTGACATGGTCACCGGTGGTGACGATGAAATCGACGTCACGCGCGGCGGCAGTGCGGAGCGCGTCGGCGAGGTGTTGTTCATCATAAGGGTATTTCTGACCCTGCGCGCCCGTTTCATCCGAGGTGATGTGGATATCGGAATAGGACGCAAAGCTGTACAGCAGATCGTCATCCGTCTTATTTGTCGCCTTGTCGATGGGCAGCTTATAATTGAGCGCCGCGTTGGACGCGCTGAGATTGGTCGGCTCGCTGCTGCTCTTGAACGCCAGTACACGGGTCGCCTTGGCGGGGATCGCGGTATTCTCGGGCATCGTGAAGCTGCCGGAGCCGTTGTTGGCGATACTGAGCTTACAGATCGGCTCAAAGCCGCTGAGCGCCGCGGTGTCATCCGCCCAGTACAGATAGTAGGTACCGCCGGAGGAACCGTCAACAGTGATCCTGATCGTACCCTGCGCAAAGCCCGCGTCATAGGCGTGTGTGCCCTGCCAGGTGTAGGTGATGGAATTTGTCGCGGCGGCCGCGGTCAGCGGCAGCAAACCGCACACCATGATGATCGCCATCAACACCGCTAAAACGGTTGTGGTTTTTCTTTTCATATTCTCAACTCCTGATCCATCCTATTCGGATATATCCTGTGTTTATTGTATCATACAATCCGCGCAAAGGAAAGAGCAAAAGAGTATCTCCCTTCGGTCGATCAATCCATGCAATCCCTCCGGGCTCGCAAGCGAACCCACCTCCCTTTACCAAAGGGAGGCTTTGACAGGTTTTTCTACAGAAAAAAACAGCCGTCATCGGACGACTGTTCATCATATGATTATTGGGCTTCCTGCAGCATCTTCTTTGACTTTGACAAAAACGACAGATACATCACGAACTTAATAAAGGTCACGACCAGTGACGCCAGAAACAGCGCGGTTGAAATGATGTCGGTCGTACCGCCGCGCAGGAAGGTGGAGATAAAGGTGAGGATGAACGAGATCACTTCCGCCGTGATGATCAGCTTGAGCACCGCAGCGCCCTTTTTGTTGACGTCATCCCGTCCGAGCTGATTGGCGATCTGCATCACACCCGCGATAACAAAGATCGTCGCCAGAGTCTCGGAGAGAGTCGACATCGAATAAATGATATTGCTCAAACCGTTATGGAGGACAATGACCGAGATGATCGAAAAAGCGATACTGACGATCAGAAACACAAGCGCCGTCTTGAAATTCTCGTTATCATTCCGCGCGTTGAAATAGCCGACCAGATTCATGATGAACGCAATGATCATCAATATGGCAAACGCCGCGCCGAACAGGATGGCGCCGATGAATCCGCCCATTGATAAGGCCTCGGAAGAAGCGGACGTCACATCGTCACTCGACGACAAAAACGCGATAATACCTGTGACTGCCGCGAAGAACAGACAGATATAGCTGATCAGTTTCAGGATCTCGGCTCTATATATCTTTTTGATTCCTTTTGCCGCATTAGGGAATTGCATAGTATCCTTCTCCTTTGTTTTCGTATTTTTCATATATTCCAAATTCATTTTTCTTATTGTATCACAGGTTTAGCAATTAATAAAGGAAAAATCATAAATTTGTCAAAGAAAAAAGCAGCCGCCCCTGTGTCGGACGACTGCCAAAGTATCGATTATCAAATCAAATTGATCGGGATCTTAAGACTCGACCAGCATATTCTTCGCCTTTGCGAGAAGGGTCAGGAACATGATGTACTGAATGACGGACAGTACCATAGCAACAGCCAGGAGGATCAGAGCGGTAACCGCGATCGCGGTGTTGGTCAGCATGAACGAAGAAACGATGCTGAGGATCAGCGAAAGACCGGCGATGACGATGATGATCTTCAGGATGTTGGAACCCTTGGTGCTGACGTCGCCTCTGTTGAGCTGATCAGCCAGCTTGATGATACCGCTGATGATGAAGATGGTCACAAACAGAGTCATCAGATTACCAACGGAAACGCACAGACTGGAAACAACGGGAGCGGAATTCACAAAGAAGCCGCCGACGACCGGAACGACGATGCCGATGATCAGACATACCAAAGCGGACTTGAAGCTGTCCTCATCATTCTTTGCGTTGATGATACCGACCAGCTGCATAATGAAAGCGATCAGCGCCAGAACACCATAACCAAGAAAGAAAATCAAAGCAATGCCCATCTGACCGAGAGCCGCTGCCGCGCCGGCATTACTGCCCTTTGTCAGAAGAGCGGTCGCGCCGCCGGAAATAAAGATCAGACCACCGATGACCGCGCAAACAGTGCCGATCAACTGTAAAATCTGTGCGGTGAAGATTCTCTTCACACCTTTTGCTGCATTAGGAAATCTCATGTAACAATTCTCCTTTTTTGATTAATATTCACTATATGTTCAGTGAATTCACAAGTATTATAGCACAGAAAAACGAAATTGTCACTACTTAATTTATCTTTTTTGTCAATTTTAAATAATCCGCTCTCAACGTAACAAAGCGCCGCTAATACATAACAACAGTCGGATGATCCATTATTCACATTCATTCTATTGACGATTTATCATATATTATGGTATATTTTGTAGGTAGAAAAGCATCGAAAAACGATTTCGATCGTCCGAATGATAAAAGGGAGAACGATATGGAAGAAAAACAACAAGCACTCCGAGGGCTAAGCACCGCGGAGGTTGAGCAACGTGTTCGTGACGGCAAGGTCAACATTGCAACAACCGTCAAGACAAAATCCATCAAACGGATCTTCATCGACAACATCTGCACCGTGTTCAACGGGATCAACGTCCTTTTGTTCGTCCTGCTGCTGCTCGTCGGCTCATACAAAAACCTGCTGTTCATCGGCGTCGTGCTGTTCAACACCGTCATCGGTATCGTGCAGGAGATCCGCTCCAAGCAGAGCGTGGACAAGCTCACGATCCTCACCGAAAGTAAGCTGACCGTCCTGCGCGACGGCAAGGAGGTACAGCTGAACAAGGATGAGCTCGTGCTCGACGACGTCATCCTGCTCACCAGAGGCAATCAGGTGCCCGCCGACTGTATCCTCATCGACGGCGAATGTAACGCGAACGAAAGCCTGCTTACCGGTGAATCCGATCTGATCCCCAAAAGACCCGGTGACGAGCTTCTCTCGGGCAGCTTTATCGCGGCGGGCAACTGCTACTGCCGCGTCAACCGCGTCGGCGCCGACAGCTACGCCGCCAAGATCAACAACGAGGCAAAGTATCTCAAAAAGAACAACTCACAGATTCTGCAATCCTTCAAGACCATTATCAAGATTTGCTCCTTCATCATCTTCCCCGTCGGTATTCTGATGTTTGTGATGAAGTATTTTGTACAGCATCAGGAGCTGACCGACACGGTCGTATCCACCGTCGGCGCACTGGTCGGCATGATCCCCGGCGGCATGATCCTGCTCACCTCGGGCGTGCTGGCGGTATCGGTCATCCGCCTTGCGAAGAAGAAGGTGCTGGTCAACGAGATGTACTGTATCGAAACGCTCGCGCGCGTCGACGTCATCTGTCTGGATAAGACCGGTACCCTGACCGCCGAGATCATGAACGTGCACGACGTCATCCCGATCGACTGTGACCGCGACGAGATCATGACGGCGCTGTCGTCCATCGCCTCGGTAGACGAGGTCAACGCCACCGCGGAGGCAGTCCACAAGTATACCGAGAACATCGAGCCGCTCTCATGCAGAGGCTTTACCCCCTTCTCGTCCGAAACCAAATGGTCCGGCGGTAACTTTGAAAACGGCAGAACCTATATCATGGGCGCGGCGGAATTTGTATTTTCTGATAAAGAAAAATACGCAGAGGTTTACCGGGAAATCGCCAACATACATGATACCGTCCGTATCCTTGTCTTAGCAAGATCCTCCAACCCCATCGAGGACAAAAAGCTCCCCGAGGAACTCCAGCCGATGGCGCTGGTACTGATCAAGGATCAGCTCCGCGACAACGTACAGGATACCGTCAACTACTTTAAGGAACAGGGCGTCACCCTCAAGGTCATCTCCGGCGACAGCGTAAAGACCGTACAGAATATCGCCAAGGACTGCGGTATCGCGGGCGCGGAGAATGCCGTCGATATGTCCACCGTCACCACCGATGAAGAATTAGCTAAGGTCGCCGAGCGCTGTAACGTATTCGGCAGAGTCACACCCGCTCAGAAGAAAAAGCTGTTGATCTCGCTCAAGAAAAACGGTCACAAGGTCGCGATGACAGGCGACGGCGTCAATGACGTACTGGCGCTCAAGGAAGCGGACTGCTCCATCGCGATGGCGGCAGGCAGTGAGGCGGCGCGCAACGTATCACAGCTCGTGCTGGTCAACAACGACTTTGCCGCGATGCCCGACGTCGTTGCGGAAGGCAGAAAGACCATCAACAACATCGAGCGCAGCTCCTCGCTGTATCTGGTCAAGACCATGTACTCGATCATCCTCTCCGTCTTCTTCCTCTTCTCGCACCACATCTATCCATTCGAGCCGATCCAGCTCTCCTTGATCGGCGCGCTGACCGTCGGATTCCCGTCCTTTGTACTGGCACTGCAGCCGAACAAGAACATCGTCCGCGGCAACTTTACCTTTAATATCATCACGCGCGCGGCGCCCGCGTCGATCTGTATCGCGCTGAACATCATTCTGATCACACTGCTCAGCAACACGCTCGGTATCTCGCAGGCGGAGCTCTCCACCATGTCGCTGTACACCACCTCGCTGATCGGACTGCTGCTGATCTTCCGACTGTGTATCCCGTTCAACGCCCTGCGCGGCACGATGCTCGCGCTCAGCACAGCGGGTCTGATCCTTGCAATAACCATATTCGGCAGCTTCTTCAAGATCGTACCGCTCACCCAAAACGCGATGATCCTGCAGATCGCCGCAGCCGTCGGCGTGACCATCCTGTTCAATGTATTGTACAGCATCGCGGACAAGCAGATCGAAAAGCGCAAGCTCGAACCTCAAAAAATAACAGCATAGCAGTAACAAAGCTATCCCCTGTCATACGGCAGGGGATTTTTCTTTTATAGAATATTAAAACTTTTTTCAAAAAATTTGTTTTGTCTCTGTTTTTGTCACACTGTTGTCATAGTGGGTCTGTTATACTTTAGTCACAGTCAAAGAGAAAAGCCGAGGCACGGAGCCCTCGGATAACGACGGACGAGGACTGAGCTGTGAAGTCGCGACGAGCGACGGAACAGATCAGACGAGTAGGAGTTATACGAGGATCAGCGCAGTGCAACGAGGCTGGACAGGGAACACAATTAAAAAAACCGAAACAAAATCTAAATCAACGACTGAATCAAGGAGGTACACAAAATGACTAACAACAGAATGAACAACAACTACAACAGAAACACTGATTACAATAACGATAACAGAACCAAGATCTATTACGACGCCAGTTCGGATCGCAGAATGAGCGATGAGCGCACAAGACGCAATATCGAAAGACCCACTGAGGAAGCCAGAGCTTATACGCAGTCCAAGAGAAGAAAGCAAAATGTCCTGCTCTCATCCGCGGCACTCGCGCTGGTCGCGGCGATCGCGGTAGGCACCATGGCATTCGCCGGTGTGTTCAACCCCAAGACAAAGACCGCCGATACCGCGCCGACAGTCGTCAGCGCAACAGTCGACAAGGGCGCTAACAAGGCGGCGCAGACTGCAAAGCAGGCAACCCCGCAAACAGAAACCAAGCAGAACACAACCGCTGTAAAGCCCGCGCAGAACACCACACAGAATACTGCTCAGAACAAAAGCACCACACAGACAGCTCAGACAAACAACAAGCAGAACACCACTCAGACTGCGCAGTCTCAGCAGACCGCAAAAGAGCAGACCACGAGCACCCAGACTCAGAAGAGCGAAGATAAGATCGAGAACGTCAACGGCGAGCGCGTTTACAAGGACACCAAGCGTCAAGCTCCCGACAAGACCGGTACTCCCGCTCACTACTATGCCAACGGCAAAACGTCCTACGGCTTCAACTGGGATTACAGCGCGGACAACTCCAACTTCGTCGTCAAGTGCGACTACAACTTCAACCAGCAGCAGTATGACTTCACCTTCTACGGCTCGACTCCCGGTACCTCTCATGTCACCCTGTACTACTACACCTCTGACACCAACAAGGTACCCGTCAACCTGACCGTGACCGTCGACAGCAATCTGAATGTCACTGTCGGCTAAAATACACGATCTATATTAACAACACTTTCTCCACATATTTGAATTGTGTTCATCATAAAAACCTCACTTCAGCCAAAGCCATCCCGTAAAGGATGGCTTTGGTGCTTCTACGCAAAAACCGACCGGGATGTACCCGATCGGTTGAGATTGCCACAGCGCTTGATATTTCAAGCGCTTCGCAATGACATTTAGTTGAGATTGCCATGTCGTAACCCTTGGTTACTCTCGGAATGACGATTCATAATTGTCAAAAGATCTTATGCAGGAAGTTGTAGAAGCACTGACGCCAGAAAGTTTCATCATGGCCGAAGCCCTCCACATAATCCGTCTGACTCTTAACGCCCATGTCGTTGAGCTGATCGCGGTAATAGAGCGTGCAGTCGATGTTCCACGGATCCTCGGATCCGACCGTCATATAGAGATAATACGGCATATTCTCCGCAGTCGGCTGAGGGAATTTTTCAAACACAGGCGTATTCCAGAAGGTGCCCTTATAATACTCGGTCGGGATCACACCGGTATCGGGAGCAAACGCGCCGATATAGCCGAACTTATCGAGCCACTGAAAGCCTGTGCAGAGTGACTTTGCGCCGCCCTCGGACATACCCGCGATCGCGGTATTCTCTCTGCCGGTCTTGACCGCATAGGTCTTTTCGATGAAGGGCATCAGATCGACCGCTGTTTCCTCGATCGCCTTGTCATAGATAAAACGGAGCTCCTCCTCCGACTTGCTTTCCTTATCGGCGAGCTTGTCGGTGTACATATCCATGCCGACGAGGATCTGCGGCACGGTCAAGCCGTCATGCAGCATATTGCCGTAGAGCAGCATCAGATAGGAATCGGTGTCGAGATGGGCGTTATGATCGCCGCCGAAGCCGTGATACACATAGGTGACGGGATAGCTCTTGCTCTCGTCATAGCCCGCGGGGAGCAGGACATTCACCTGCTTATTATCCCCGGCGACGGTCGAATAATAGGTCACATCCTTTTGCAGGGTGCCGTAATCGACGCCGTCGCGCTTCTCAAACATGGAGTCAGGGATATCATAGCGGTTTTCTTCCGCATAGGGATCATACGATTGGTTGGCGGTATCGCGGGTCGCCATAGGTGCGGTCGTTTCGCTCGATGCCGATGTGTTTTCGGTTTCTTTTACAGTCTTGTTTTGGTTGGAGCAAGCGGTCATCAGCATCATGCAGACCAGCAATAACGCCGCCGCTGTCATCGTCAGTTTTTTCATGTTGTACCTCCTGTATGATAGGTTAGTTCAGGTGTTACTGTC
>CACWXE010000057.1 GCA_902764715.1 uncultured Ruminococcus sp.
ATGCTCCAGTTCGGATGCGCAAGCGCCTGCTCGACCGTCACATCACGCAGTTCATCGGCTGTTCTGCCGAAGAAGGGCCCGCCCGATGCGGTCAAGAGGATTTTTTTGAGCTTCTTGTCAGGCGGTGCCGCCTGTAAACACTGGAAGATCGCGCTGTGCTCACTGTCGACCGGCAGGAGCTTGACGCCGTATTCTTTGACGGCGTCCATTACCAGCGCGCCGCCGGCGACTAATGTTTCTTTGTTGGCAAAGGCGATATCCTTCTTTGCCTTGATCGCCTCTAAGGTGGGCTCCAATCCGACCATGCCGACTATAGCGTTGACGATCAGCTCGGAATCATCATGGCAGAGCTCATGTAAGCCGCTCATGCCGCTGAGCACCTTGGTGGAGGTATCGGCAATCTTGATTTTCAGCTCCTCTGCCCTATCCTCGTCGAATACGACGGCTAAGGCGGGACGGAACTCACGAATTTGCTCCTCCAGCAGTTCGATACTGCTGTACGCGGAGAGAGCGTTGACTTTGATATTGAGCTTACGGGCGACATCCAGCGTTTGTGTGCCGAT
This sequence comes from uncultured Ruminococcus sp., assembly GCA_902764715.1. GTDB lineage: Bacteria > Bacillota > Clostridia > Oscillospirales > Acutalibacteraceae > Ruminococcoides. The sequence goes on from CACWXE010000057.1 coordinate 564, forward strand.
GGAACCCGTAGAGCCCAGAATAGATAAACTCTTAATCATAATTGATCACATAATAAAATAGAAGGTCTGTGAAAAGATATATACGACCGGGATACATAACAAAACGGAATCAAAACGATCGAGCAAGCCGCCGTGACCGGGCATGATCGAACCGAAATCCTTGATCTTGCAACTTCTCTTGATGATCGAGAATGTCAGGTCGCCGAAGATGGATATGATGGAATTGATGAAAGCGACAAGTACCAAGACGCCGTAATAGATCGTGACGTCGCCGTAGATCAGCTTGAAGATAAAGCCGATCAGAAGCGCGAATAAGGTGCCGGACAAAATGCCGCCGATCGCGCCCTCGACCGTTTTGTTGGGGCTGATATTGGGGCACAGCTTATGCTTGCCGAGGTAGGAGCCCGCAAAATACGCGCCGGAATCCGCCAGCCACGGGATTCCAAGACAGAAGATGATCCAGAAAGCCGTATGCTTGGAATCATCAGCGGCGCCCGTCCCTGCCTCTGTCCAGACGATCACATTCAACAGTGAGATGCAAATGGTAATGAGCGATACGCCCGTCAGGGTGAACATGATATCCTCTACTTTGATCGTCTTGTGAAAGACAACGGAGAAGATGCACATCGTCAGCACAAACAGATAGAACGGAACAAAGCGAAAACGATCAAACGGTTCCTTCATATAGGACATCAAGGGAATGATCAAAGCAAAGAACAAGCAGGTAGCAAATAGCTTGATATCTTTGTTCAGTTTCTTCGCTGATAAATACTCGCCGCATAAGATGACGCTGACAATAGAAAGTGCGATCGTGATAATGATGTTGAAATACGATCCCAGTATAATGAGCGCCAACGCTACAACGATACCGATTCCGGAAGTAATTAGTCGCGTTTTCATGTTCATCCTCCAATAGTATGGCGTCACGATGTGTATGATACACAAAGCTCGACCGGTTGAAAAAAAGTTATGCCTTATACGCCGCCGAAACGCCTGTTGCGTTTCGCGTATTCGATCAAAGCGCTGTCAAGATCATTCGGCGTGAAATCAGGCCACAGAACATCCATGATCACGTATTCGGCATAGGCACTCTGCCACAGCAGGAAATTCGAGATGCGATTCTCACCGCTGGGACGGATGATCAGATCGGGATCCGGCTGACCCTTGGTATACAAATGGTCGGAGATCATCTGCTCGTTGATATCCTCGGGCTTGAGCGAACCCGCGGCGACCTCTTGCGCCATCTGCTGCATCGCAGTGACCAACTCCGCTCTGCCGCCGTAGTTCATCGCGATATTCAGTACCATACCGTCACGGTTACAGGACTCTTCCTCGTTCTCATTCATCAGGCTGAGTAATTCGGGAGAGAACGCAGTACGATCACCGAGGAATCGCAGTACGATGCTGTCGTCCTTAAAGTCGCGGATCGCTTCCTGCAAATAGTCTTTGAACAGACGCATCAAGGCGTCGACCTCATCGCCGGGGCGGCGCCAGTTCTCGGTGGAAAAGGCGTAGACCGTCAGGTGCTTGATACCGATATCGCTGCAATAGCGGGCGATTTTACGAAAGGTCTGAGCGCCTGCGGTGTGACCCGCCGACCGCGGTAAGCCGCGCTTTTTTGCCCAGCGTCCGTTACCGTCCATGATGATGCCGATGTGTTCGGGCAGTTGGATATCGGAGATGGTGATCTCCTGATTCTGTTTCTTTTTGAAAAATGCCATGGTGTTGTTTCCTTATTCAGTATCAGTTGGTAAGCTTTACTCGATCATCGGAGGGTACAAAAGAGGCTCGATACTTCACAAGCGACGTACCCTGCCGATCGGGAATCATACGAAAGAATCATGCTGATTGTGACACGCCGTTGAAGTCGGTCAAATAAAAATAACGCTTGATAAAAGGCGGAAAAAGAGGCGCGCCTCAGATTTCCATAATCTCTTTCTTTTTCTTATCGGTGATAGCATCGATCTCTTTGATGAATTTATCGGTGGATTTCTGAACCTGCTTCTCACCGTCTTTGAGATCATCCTCGGTGAGATCGCCGTTCTTCTTCATCTTCTTGAGTTTTTCAACGGTATCACGGCGCACGTTACGTACCTGAACCTTGCTGTCCTCCGCAATATGGGAGATGTCCTTCGCGATCTCCTTACGCTTATCCTCGGTGAGAGGCGGGAAGATCAGACGGAGAACCTTACCGTCGTTCTGAGGATTGATACCGACATCGGACATCTGGATCGCTTTTTCGATCGACTTGAGCGAAGAAGCGTCATACGGCTGAATGACGAGAGTTCTCGCCTCGGGAACCGAAATGGATGAAAGCTGGTTGATCGGGGTGGGTACGCCGTAGTAGTCGACAGTTACCTTATCGAGAACAGCGGGATTCGCTCTGCCCGCTCTGATGGACTTGAACTCCTCAACCAGATGGTCGATACGGCGCTGCATACGCTCATCGTTCTTTTTTAATACGTCTTTCATGTTAATCCTCCTTGGTATATCAAAATAATAATCAGCTGTTTGTTACTAATGTACCGACCTTGGTATCGCATACCGCTTCATAAATGTTCTCGGGCTCGAGAATACTGAATACCATCAGATCGATGCTGTTGTCCTTGCAGATCGCCGCGGCGGTAGAATCGATGACCTTAAGATCCTTTTCCAGAACCTCCTGGAACGAAAGCACATCGTATTTCACCGCGTCGGTATAGGTGTTGGGATCCTTGTCGTACACGCCGTCGACCAAAGTCGCCTTGAGGATGATCTCCGCCTCGATCTCAGCCGCTCTGAGCGCTGCGGCGGTATCGGTGGAGAAGAAGGGATTACCGGTGCCGCAGCCGAAGATGACGACTCTCCCCTTTTCCAGATGGCGGATCGCGCGGTTGCGGATATAAGGCTCCGCGACCTCACGCATCGAGATCGCTGTCTGTACACGAACATCAACGCCGATCTGCTCGAGCGCATCCGCGACGCCGAGGGCATTGATGGTAGTCGCGAGCATGCCCATATGATCGGCACGTGTACGATCCATCTCACCGCTGGAACGGCCGCGCCAGAAATTGCCGCCGCCGACAACGATTCCGACCTGCACACCGTCATCTATGAGCTTTTTGATCGGCTCGCAGTACGCGGATACGGTATCGAAATCAATACCGTGCTTGTTCGCTCCGGCAAGGGATTCACCGGATAATTTTAATAAGATTCTCTTGTATTTCGGTTTCACACATATCACCCCATGTTATGATTCATAGTTGTATATATTGTACTACAAAACAGGGGTATTGTAAAGTATAACTTAGCAAGATTTCATGGCTTTCAAAAGAATTCATTCTTTCTTCATATCTGTATCGTCGATAATTTCTCATATGATCGTGTCTGCTTTAACGACGCTGATCATGTTATTGACGGATACATAGAAAAAACCGCCCCCGTTCGGGAGCGGTTATCATGCAGTTGATCGATTATTTTACCATGCTGGCAACTTCTGCCGCAAAGTCATCCTGGCGCTTCTCGATGCCTTCACCCTTCTCGAAGCGTACAAACTTCTTGATGGTGATGGCGCCACCGAGCTTCTTCGCAGTAGCGTCGGTGTACTTACCGACGGTCATAGAGCTGTCCTTAACGAACTCCTGATCTACCAGGCAGTTCTCCTTGAAGTACTTGCCCATCTTACCCTTAACGATGTTCTCAAGAACCTTCTCGGGCTTGTTAGCCATCTTGGGATCGTTCTTCATCTGCTCGACCATGATATTCTTCTCGTGAGCGATAACATCAGCGGGAACATCAGCCTCGGTCAGATAAGGAGTATTCAGCGCGGCGATCTGCATCGCGATATCCTTGCCGTAAGCAACGAACTCGGGGTTGGTGGTATCGATGTCGGTGTCGAAGTTAACGATAACGCCGATCTTACCGCCTGCGTGTACATAAGCGACACAAGCGCCGTCAAGCTTCTCAAAGCGGCGGATCTGGATGTTCTCACCGATGGTCAGAACCTTCTCCTGCAGCATCTCGGCAACGGTCATTTCGGAGCCTTCAGCCTTTGTGGCGAGGAGAGCCTCGACGTCAGCGGGGTTGGTGTTCAGAACAGTCTGAGCACAGGTATTAACAAACGCCTGGAAATCAGCATTCTTCGCGACAAAGTCAGTCTCAGCGTTGACCTCGATGACAACACCGGCGGTGTTGGTGTCATTGGTGATCGCCAGAGCGATACCCTCGGCAGCAACACGGTCAGCCTTCTTAGCCTGCTTAGCAAGACCCTGCTTTCTTAAAACGTCAATAGCGGCTTCCATATCGCCGTTAGCCTCGGTAAGAGCCTTTTTGCAGTCCATCATACCGCAGCCGGTCTTCTCACGAAGTGCCTTTACATCCTGAGCTGTAAATGCCATATATACCATTCCTTTCAATTATTTATAGCTCGTCATTGCGAAGCCCGAAACGGGCTGTGGCAATCCCACAAAGCGACATTACACCATGTTGAACATCAATTACAGTAAGATTCCCACGTCGGGCAAAGAACAAGGAGATTTGTATGCCCTACTCGGAATGACTATGATTACAATTTATTATTCTTCTACGATATCCTCAGCCTTGGGCTCGACGCGCGCGTCCTCTGACTCAACAGCGGCAGCACCCATCTGGCCTTCTTTACCCTCGATGATCGCGTTCGCCATCGCGCCGGAGATCAGCTTAACGGCACGGATCGCGTCGTCATTACCGGGGATGATATAGTCAACGTCATCGGGATCGCAGTTGGTATCAACGATCGCAACGATCGGGATACCGAGCTTCTTTGCCTCAGCAACGGCGATCTTCTCTTTTCTCGGGTCAACGATGAACAGAGCGCCGGGCATCTCGGTCATATCCTTGATACCGCCGAGGAACTTCTCGAGTTTCTCGATCTCGAGGTTGAGCTTGATAACTTCCTTCTTGGGAAGCAGATCAAACGTACCGTCCTCTTCCATAGTGCGGAGCTGCTTTAAGCGAGCGATTCTTCTGCGGATCGTGGTGAAGTTGGTCAGCATACCGCCCAGCCATCTTGCGTTGACATAGAACGCGCCTGCACGGGTAGCCTCGTCCTTGACGGACTCCATTGCCTGCTTCTTGGTACCGACAAAGAGAACGCTCTTGCCTTCCATAGAAAGATCTCTTACAAAGTTGTACGCTTCCTCGAGCTTGACAACGGTCTTCTGCAAATCGATGATGTAGATACCGTTACGCTCAGTGAAGATGTAGGGAGCCATCTTAGGATTCCATCTTCTTGTCTGGTGGCCGAAGTGTACGCCTGCCTCCAGAAGCTGTTTCATAGAAACTACTGCCATGTTTTTTCCTCCTTAGGTTATATTAAGCAAGCGCAGTATGCTTGCTCAACCTCCGCCGCGGCCTTGTATTTTGACGGGAAAATCGGCAGGAATCAACCTGCGACACCTTACCGTCAAGCCATCGGCGTGCGTAATGCCTAAATATTTTATCACAAACAAAAAAAGAAATCAAGCATTTTCTTAGAAAAACACTTGATTTCTTCCTGCTTTTTTTCAGGTAAGATTAATAATTGAAGAATCTTACGTAGTTGTACTGTACAACGAAGTCCTGAGCTTCATGCCATGAGCTGGAGCACATGTTGGTCGCATAGAAGATACGGATGTTGTGCTGTACAGCGGAACCGCCCTGATCAAAGATGTAGTTAACAACATCCTTCGCCGTCTGAGACGGAGTGATGGATGTGGAGCCGTAGTAGCCGTTCACCTTGAGAAGCTGAGCAATGCTGCTGTAGCTGCCGTTAACATAAGTATCTCTGATACACTGAGCAACAAGAGCCATACCGATATAGCCCTCACCGCCGGCCTCACCCATCAGGATGCGCTCAGCCATATTTCTGTCCTCATCGTTCAGAGATACGCTGTAGCCGACATAGTTGGGATCGGGGTTAGCGATGTCAAGGAGATAATCTCCGGAGCCGGATGCAGAAACAGCGTTTCCTTCGCTGTAATAATCCTCGTCATCCGCGTAAGTGTAGCCACTGTCGCTTGAAGATTCACTGCTGCAGGAAGAACCACCGGACTGAGAAGCAGTTGGAGCGGATGCTGCAGGAGCAGAAGCGGTATTCTGGGGCTTGTCGGAAGCAGCCTCCGTGGGCGCCTCAGTAGCAGCTTTCGCCTCTTGGATGGCGATTTGCTCGCTGACAACCTCTTTTGCTTCTTTTCTTGCCTCATCGATCATGATGGCTCTTTGAGTGAGGAGAGAATCCTCAGTCGATACTATATTTCCATTGTTGGTTTCTGTTTTAGTGGCATCACTTGCAGCACTTACGCCCGGTGCGAGAATCAGCGTATAGGTGGTCATCAACATTGCGATGATCAGACCAATCAACACTGTTCTGCGAAATAAGTGGGGGGTGGTCGTACTCATAATATCTGCCTCCTTCAAAAAAAGTTTATCGGCGAACCGATATATTGAAATATCCGCAAATCTGTGTGACTTGCTTTATTTCGTGTCTTATTTAACCACAAAATTGCAAGAATTGCAAGTTTGTAATATTTGCGTTTTAATTCTAATTAAGCATTAAAAAAGCGTTTATTTTCTAATTTCGAAAATTGCTTTAGAAAAAATGTACATAATCCACAATAATATATAGTGCATTTTGCTATCGTTCACAAATTTATTTGATGACAATTTGTTACAAATTTATGATGCTTTTTTGCTTTGTTTGGCATTTTTTGCACAGAATCCTCGACAAGAATCGCATCTTCGCCGATCAGACGTATCTTTTCCCACCGAATATAGTAGTCGTCACATTTACCAAACAGCCCGAATATCCTCGGTCTGCCGTAAACGATCAACGCTACAACCTTGGCGCATTTGGTATCGATCTGTAAATCATCAACATATCCGATCTTACATCCGGTGCAGGCGTTGATGACCTCTTTTCTGCGCAGTTCCTGTAAACGACATGACATATAATGATCACCCGTTTCACTATATGTATCTTAACAGATAAATATGAATAACGTTTTAACTGAAGATGAATTCTCCCCTAACGATAAACATCCCCCTGACAAATTCTGTCAGGGGGATGGAAATCCGAATAGGCTCCCTTTCCTAAGGGAGCTGTCAGCATAGCTGACTGAGGGTTTTTATTTATCGAATATTACGGGAACAGTTTATTAATAACCGTGCGCCTGCTGGAGCATCATATCCTTGACCTTCATCAGACGGGTCTGGGTCGAACGCTCGTTTTCATCCAGCTTGCGGGTGATATAGCGGATCTGCTCCTGTGTTTCGGGGATCATCACGTGCTCGAGCGCATTGACGCGGCGGCGGGTCTTTTCGATCTCATCCGCCATGAGCTGACAGCTCTTTTCGATCTCGGCAAGCTTGATCAGATCCGGCAGGACATCAGCAAGCGACTTGACCGCGTCATCCAGATCGGCAGAGGTGAACGCGAAGCCGTAGGAGTAGATATCGTTGGGATCGGGCGTTCTGGTATCCGTTTTGAACACGGGGATATCGACGCTCATCACGTTACGATAGGAAGTCGACACATAGACCTCCTGCTTGGGTGCGAGCAACGCCGCCTTGAGCGTTTCATCGCTCATCGAGGACTTCGCCAGTACAAAATTGGAATTCGCCTGTCGGATCTGCTCCTCCACCTTCATGCGAAGAGCGCGGTTCTCGCGCACCATCTCCAGAAAGCGTCGCATCAGTTCGTCGCGCTTATCCTTTAACAGCTTATGACCGCGTGTCGCCGTATTCAGTTTTTTCTTGAGCCTTGACAACTCCATACGGGTCGGATTGACCTGTTTGACTGCCATAAAATCACCTATTTGATTCGTAATTCAGAAGCAATAGGACGGGAGTGTTTTGAAACGTGATCTCCCCTATTTACTTCTTATCATAATACATATCGAGATACTTATCATCGATACGTTTGAGCTCGGAACGAGGCAGGATGCGCAAAAGCTCCCAGCCGAGGTCGAGGGTCTCTTCGATCGAGCGGTTCTTTTCATAGCCCTGAGAAACATATTCATTCTCAAAGCGATCGGCGAACTTCGCGTAGAGCTTGTCGATATCCGTCAAAGCGCTCTCACCGAGGATGACCATGAGCTCTTTCGCGTCCTTACCGCGCGCATACGCGGAGAAAAGCTGGTTCATGGTGTTTGAGTGATCGGAACGTGTCTTGCCCTCGCCGATACCTTTATCCTTGAGTCGGGACAGAGAAGGCAGTACGTCGATGGGAGGAGCGACATTCTTTCGATACAGCTCACGGGACAGGATGATCTGACCCTCGGTGATGTAACCGGTCAGGTCGGGGATCGGATGAGTCTTATCATCCTCGGGCATGGTCAGGATCGGGATCAGCGTGATAGAGCCCTTCTTGCCCTTCTGACGACCTGCTCTTTCATATAACGTAGCCAGGTCGGTATACATATAGCCGGGGTAGCCGCGTCGACCGGGTACCTCTTTACGCGCGGCGGATACTTCACGAAGCGCGTCGGCGTAGTTCGTGATATCAGTCATGATGACCAGTACGTGCATATCCGCTTCAAACGCCAGATACTCCGCGGCGGTCAGCGCCATACGGGGTGTGGAGATACGCTCAATCGCGGGGTCGTTCGCCAGATTGACGAACATGACGGTACGGTCGATCGCGCCGGTCTCCTTGAAGCTCTCGATGAAGTAGTTGGATTCCTCGAAGGTGATACCCATCGCGGCAAATACGACCGCGAACTGCTCATCTGTACCGCGCACCCTCGCCTGACGCGCGATCTGCGCCGCCAGCTGAGCGTGCGGCAGACCGGACGCGGAGAAGATCGGCAGCTTCTGTCCTCTGACCAGTGTGTTCAGACCGTCGATAGCGGAAACGCCTGTCTGGATGAACTCCTGCGGGTAGTTACGCGCATAGG
>CACWXE010000058.1 GCA_902764715.1 uncultured Ruminococcus sp.
GGAGCCTGAGTGGGAGCCTGAGTGGGAACGGGAGCATCCGTCGGCTGTGCCGCGGGCTCGATAAAGGAGGCGTGGAGTCTGAAATCGGGAAGGAGGATCTCACCGTTTTTGATGATGGGATCAACATCCTCATTAGACATTGCCAGCGTTACCATCTCATTGGTGACCTCTGCCTCACCGGGCGCCTTGACCGTGTAATGGGATTTGATCAGGATCGCGTTGTTGCTGTCAAACTTGAAGCCGTTAACGATTGAAGGTGTAGACGCGTTGTAGTAGATCGCGCCGCGGGTAGGATCATGATACTCCGGATCATCGGTCAGATCGGTCATATTACCGCCTGCCATGGTCGCGTTCATGGTGACCGGGAACATGCCCTCAAGGTCGATGATATCACCCGAAGTGGAATCGTACTGATCGGCAAGCTCGAGAACCGCGTTGGTGTAGAGCTGTCTGCCGTCCAGTGTACCGATACTGCCGTTGTTATAGGCGGAGGTGTTCAGTGTGGTGTATACCGTGAAGGTATCGCCGACATTGAATTCCTGTGTTTCACTTCTGCCGTCAAGACCGCGAACGGTGACGGTCGCCTTACCAACGGGAGCATCTGTCGGAGCCTGAGTCGGAGCTGAGGTAGGAGCCTGTGTGGGCGCCTGAGTGGGGGCCTGTGTCGGAGCTGCGGTCGGTGCCTGAGTCGGCGCCTGTGTCGGAGCCGAGGTAGGAGCCTGAGTGGGCGCCTGTGTGGGCGCCTGCGTCGGAGCTGCGGTAGGAGCTTGAGTGGGCGCCTGAGTAGGCGCCTCAGTTGCGGGAGTTGTCCATGTAATGGTCATCTTCGCGCCGGTCTTAGTGCTGAAATCAAAGCCGGTCAGGTCGAGCTGCATCTTGATGGTGGTGCCTGAGGTCAAACCTATGATCTTGATGTTCTGAGGACCGTTATAGATTGCGTCGGTCTCTACGCCGTTAGCGATAACACCGCCGTCAGCCAGACCGAAGTTATGGGTCCACGCGTCGTTGATCGCGAACTTGAATTCGGGATCGCCGGTATCGTACTCGCCGAGTGTGTACTCGATCTCGTAGATGTCAGCGTCGCCGACCTTAGTCATGTGGTTAGCTGCGGCAGCGGGATCCCATTCAATGTTGTTCAGCCAGTTGTCGCCGTCGGGAGTACCGTTACCTACCGCGGTGACGGACTGAACATCCAGACCGTCATCGTAGGTGACGAAATCGCCCTCTACCCATGTCTTGGTGCCGTCGCAGTATACGGTAAAGGTGCCTGCTGACTTGAGGTTGAAGGTAACGTTGTTGCCGGTCTCGTCGCCGATCCACTCGAAACCGTTCTTGACCGCCTTGAGCTGTACATCCTTCTTTGCGCCGTCAACAGTGTATGTCTTTGACCATACATTGTTCGCGAAGGTCATGGTGTTATTGGTGTCGTTGCCGTTCCAGGAGGTACCGAAGATCGTAGTATCGTTGCCTGCTACGATATAGGTATCGGCAGGCTGAGGAGCTTCGGTCGGAGCTTCGGTGGGTGCCTGTGTGGGCGCCTGAGTCGGAGCCTGTGTCGGAACAGGACCGTCTGACGGCTGTTCCTCGGGCGGGAGGAAAGAAGCGTGGAGTCTGAAATCGGGAAGGAGGATCTGCTTATTGCTAACGATCTGGGTCAGCTCCTGATTAGACATTGCCAGCGTCTTCAGTTCGTTGGTAATCTCAGCTTCGCCGGGCGCCTTGACAGTGTAATGGGACTTGATCAGGATCGCGTTGTTGCTGTCAAACTTAAAGCCCTTAGTGATCGAAGGTGTAGACGCGTTGTAGAAGATCGCGCCGCGGGTCGAATCATAATACTCTTCGTCCTCGGCCAGATTGGTTTCCTTGCCGTTTGCGGTCGTTCGGTACATGGTGACCGGGAACATACCCCCGATATCAAGGATATCACCCGATTCGGGATCGTACTCGTCAGCAACTTCAAGGATCGCGTTGGTGTAGAGCTGTCTGCCGTCCAGTGAACCGATCTTACCTTCGTTATACGCGGAAGTATTCAGTGTGGTGTATACCGCAAAGGTATCGCCGACATTGAATTCCTGTGTTTCGCTTCTGCCGTCAAGACCGCGTACGGTGACGATCGCCTTGCCTGCGGGAGCATCGGTCGGAGCCTGAGTCGGAGCCGAGGTAGGAGCCTGTGTGGGCGCCTGTGTCGGAGCCGCGGTAGGAGCCTGTGTGGGCGCCTGTGTCGGAGCTGCGGTAGGTGCCTGAGTGGGCGCCTGAGTCGGAGCCGCGGTAGGCGCCTGAGTGGGCGCCTCAGTCGGCGCGGAACCGGGCTTATCAAATGTCGCGTTGACTGTCAGTGAAGCATCGGAAGCCACAACGCCGTCGTCCACCAGCTTGGTCAGGTCGTCATCTGCCACTGCCAAATAAGACAGCGCGTTTCTGACCTCGCCGACGCCGCCGTTTTTGACTGTGTAAGTCGTTACGATAGCCAGATCGTCATCGGAATCAAATACGAAAGCATCGGTTGTGCCGGGAGTAGACGCATTGTACTGGATAAGGCCTGTATCTCTGAGTCGACCCATCGCCTTATCACCGAATACCGGGAATACGGTATCGGTATCGGTGAAGAGCTGCTCATCATCAACAGCGCTTGATAATGTCAGAACGGAATCGGTAAAGGTCTGCTCACCGCTGGCGGCAGCGATCTGCACATCTTCGCCGGATTTCTTTGCGTTCAGCGAGGTATAGACCGTGAAAGAATCACCGATGTTGAATTCCTTGGTCTCAGACTGACCGTTCAGACCGTAGATCGTAATGGTCGCGGTCGTGTAAACGGGCTCGCCGATACCCTTGTCCTGAGCCACTTTTTTATTCGCAATCCATTGACGAAGCAAGGTAATGTCCTTCATGTCAATCTTTTCGATTGCTAAGCCCTCTTCTTTATAGTCATTATAAACATCGGCTACCTTGAATTCGATCGTATTCTCAGAATAATTTCTATAATCAAGATAGTTGTTTTTATACGCAAGAGAGCTTCTCAATGCAGTAACATCTAACATGTCTACCTTACCGTCTCGGTTAACGTCGCCTAACAGCGCCGGTTCAGACGGGGGATCTTGGTAAATGATCGTGTTACCAGCAGCCGCGCCTTGCACCATGCCGACGGAAACGACCGCGAACAACATGGCGAGAACCAGGATCATGCTGATAACCTGCTTACAATTTCTCATGTTATCTCCTCCTAAATTGTTACCTGCACGGGGCAAAAACAGCCCGCATACAAGCACAGTCAATTTAACAGAGCAACCACTTCGGGTATACTCACGCTATTATAGTTTTTATATTACAAAGACGTAATCTTTTCAATAAAACTCCGACCCTTTTATTGCATCGGGAGCATAGAAAAATCCATCCTGTTTTTGGGAGTTTTGCACAATATATGGTAAAGTTTTTAAATAATTCTGACAAAGAAAAATGAGCCCCCGAAAAGGAGGCTCATATGATTGGATCTTATTCTTCTGTCGGAGCTGCAGGAACAGCGGGGATGTAATTCTCCTCGAGTTCGATGTTGTTGTAGCGGGTCATACCGGTGCCGGCGGGAACCAGCTTACCGATCAGAACATTTTCCTTCAAACCGACCAGCGGATCGACCTTGCCCTTGATCGCGGCATCGGTGAGCACGCGGGTGGTCTCCTGGAAGGACGCGGCGGACAGGAAGCTGTCGGTAGCGAGCGACGCCTTGGTGATACCCAGCAAGAGCTGTGTCCAGGTAGCCTCTCTGAGACCCTCTTCCCCATTCGCGATACGCTCTTTTATTTCTTTATTCGCATAAAGAACATCGGTACGGTTGTACATCTGACCGGGCATGAAGTCGGTCGAGCCCGGATCGTCCACCCTGACCTTCTTGAGCATCTGGCGCACGATGACCTCGATATGCTTATCGTTGATATCAACACCCTGCAGGCGGTAGGTACTCTGTACCTCGCTGATCAGGTAATCCTGAACCGCGTTGGTGCCCATGATGTCCAGAATATCGTGAGGATTGACAGCACCGTCGGTGATCTTGTCACCCTTATTGATATGCTGGCCTTCCTCGACCGCGACACGGAAGCCGAAGGGGATCAGATAGCTCTTTTCCTCGGCAGTCTCGGTATTATATACGATCGCGTGACGGGTGTTCTTGATCTCCTCAAAGCGAACGTCACCCTCGATCTCGGAAATGATCGCGAGGTTCTTCGGCTTACGGGTCTCGAACAGCTCTTCAACACGCGGCAGGCCCTGTGTGATATCTTCCGCCGACGCGACGCCGCCGGTATGGAAGGTACGCATCGTCAGCTGTGTACCGGGTTCACCGATGGACTGCGCGGCGATGATACCGACCGCCTCACCGACGGTGACAGGCTGGCCGTTCGCAAGGTTTGCGCCGTAGCACTTCTTGCAAATACCATGCTTGGAGCGGCACGCGAGGATCGAGCGAATCTCGATGCTCTCGACGCCGGAGTTGCAGATGATATCCGCCTCACGCTCGCCCATGAGCTGATCCTTGGAGACCAGCACATTGCCGTTCTCGTCGCAGAAATCACGGACGAGGAAACGACCCATCAGACGCTCGTGCATCTCTTCGATGACCTGCTTGCCCGCCTTGATGTCAAAGACCTCAAGACCTTCGTTGGCATGGCAGTCCTCGTCACGGATGATGACCTCCTGCGATACATCGACCAGACGACGGGTCAGATAACCCGAGTCAGCGGTACGCAGCGCGGTATCCGCCAGACCTTTACGCGCGCCACGGGAGGAAATGAAGTATTCCAAAATATTCAGACCTTCACGATAGTTCGCACGGATCGGGATCTCGATGGTCTTACCGGAGGTGTTCGCGATCAGTCCGCGCATACCCGCGAGCTGACGGATCTGGCTCATGGAACCACGCGCGCCGGAATCGGCCATCATATAGATCGGATTATATCTGTCCAGATTATCCTGGAGCTTATCGGTAACATCGTTGGTCGCCTTTTCCCAGATGGAAAGCACCTTTTCGTATCTTTCCTGATCGGAGCGCAGACCCATGTTGAACTCTTCGCGGATCGCGTCGACATCCGCCTCGGCCTTTTCGATGATCTCCTTCTTCTCGGGCGGAATGGTCGCGTCACAGACAGCGACGGTGATTGCGCCGATGGTGGAGTATTTGTAGCCCTGCGCCTTGACGTTATCGAGCACCTCAGCGGTGACCTCGGTACCGTGGACGCGGATGCAGGCGTCGATGATCTTTCCGAGCTGCTTTTTGCCGACGAGGAAGTCGACCTCGAACTTGCAGACGTTTTCATCCTGCGTTCTGTCAACAAAGCCCAGATCCTGCGGAACGGCGCGGTTGAAGATGATCTTACCGACGGTGGTGTCGATGATCGCGCTCTTCTTCTCGCCGTCTACCTCGACCTCGCGTCTGACCTTGATCTTGCTGTGCAGGGTCAGGATGCCGGTCTGGTACGCCATCAGCGCTTCGTCGATATCCTTGAACGCCTTACCCTCACCGGGTTCGCCGTCCTTATCGAGCGTCAGATAGTAGGAACCGAGGACCATATCCTGTGTCGGAACGACAACAGGCTTACCGTCGGAGGGCTTCAAAAGGTTGCCGGCAGCCAACATGAGGAAACGAGCCTCAGCCTGTGCCTCTGCGGAAAGCGGTACGTGAACCGCCATCTGGTCGCCGTCGAAATCGGCGTTGTACGCGGTACATACCAGCGGATGGAGCTTTAACGCGCGTCCCTCGACCAGTACGGGCTCAAACGCCTGGATACCCAGTCTGTGCAGGGTAGGCGCACGGTTCAGCAGAACCGGATGTCCCTTGATGACGACCTCGAGCGCGTCCCAGACCTCGGGCTTCGCTCTCTCGACCGCCTTACGAGCCGCCTTGATGTTCTGCGAGACCTTGGTCTCGACCAGACGCTTCATGACGAAAGGCTTGAACAGCTCGAGCGCCATCTCCTTGGGCAAACCGCACTGGTACATCTTCAGCTCAGGGCCGACGACGATAACGGAACGGCCGGAGTAGTCGACACGCTTACCCAGCAGGTTCTGACGGAAACGACCCTGTTTACCCTTGAGCATATCGGACAGGGATTTGAGGGAACGGTTGGAGGGTCCCGTGACGGGACGGCCGCGGCGACCGTTGTCGATCAGCGCGTCTACCGCTTCCTGCAGCATACGTTTCTCGTTGCGGATGATGATATCGGGCGCCTCTAACTCAAGGAGTCTTGCGAGACGGTTGTTACGGTTGATGACACGGCGATACAGATCGTTCAGATCGGAGGTCGCGAAACGGCCGCCGTCGAGCTGTACCATGGGTCGGATATCCGGAGGAATGACCGGGAGAACCTCCATGATCATCCACTCGGGACGGTTGCCGGAAAGGCGGAACGCCTCAACGACCTCGAGTCTTTTACTGAGGCGGGCACGCTTCTGAGAGGTGGAGCAGTTATCGAGCTCCTCCTTGATCTCAGCGGAAAGTGCCTCCAGATCGATCTCTGCGAGCAGATCACGGATCGCCTCGGCGCCCATGCCCGCGGAGAAATCATCCTCGTACTTTTCCTTCATATCGCGATACTCCTGCTCGCTGAGAAGCTGGAGCTTGGAGAGCTCGCGCGCGTCGCCGGGATCGGTGACGATGTAAGAGGAGAAGTAGAGAACCTTTTCCAGTGTTCTCGGGGAGATGTCCAGCATCAGAGAGATACGGGACGGAATACCCTTGAAATACCAGATGTGTGATACGGGAGCGGCGAGCTCGATATGGCCCATGCGCTCACGTCTGACCTTGGCGCGAGTGACCTCAACGCCGCAGCGGTCGCAGATCTTGCCCTTGAAGCGGATGCGCTTGTACTTACCGCAGTGGCACTCCCAGTCCTTGGTCGGTCCGAAAATGCGCTCGCAGAAAAGACCGTCGCGCTCCGGCTTTAAGGTTCTGTAGTTGATCGTCTCCGGCTTTTTAACCTCGCCGTAAGACCATTCTCTTATTTGATCGGGAGAAGCAAGACCGATTTTGATAGAATCAAATACATTATTATCCATGTTAGCCCCTCCTTTTTAAACTTCGTCGGATCCGAAATCGTCATAATCGAGCATGTCGTCCTGATCCTCATAAATGGAATTCTCGTCGAACATATTGCCCTCTTCATCCTGATCCTCATCGAGCAGGAAGCCGTCCATCGAGGTCATGACCTGATCCTCCTCGAGCGTCTCGTCATCGGATGCGACAACGATATCGTCATCCTCCTCGAAATGCTGTTTGAGGTCGATCTCTTCACCCTCATCGTTGAGTACGCGGACGTCGAGCGACAGGCTCTGCAGCTCTTTGATCAGAACCTTGAAGGACTCGGGGATACCCGGAGTCGGGATGTTCTGACCCTTGACGATGGATTCATACGCCTTGACACGGCCGACAACATCGTCGGACTTCACGGTCAGGATCTCCTGCAGGGTGTAAGCGGCGCCGTAAGCCTCCAGCGCCCAAACTTCCATCTCACCGAAGCGCTGACCGCCGAACTGTGCTTTACCGCCCAGAGGCTGCTGGGTGACTAAGCTGTACGGGCCGGTGGAACGCGCGTGGATCTTATCATCGACAAGATGATGCAGCTTGAGGTAGTACATATAACCGACGGTGACGGGATTATCGAAGAACTCACCGGTTCTGCCGTCACGCAGACGGGTCTTACACTCCATGGAGATACCGTTCTGACGGAAGCATTCGCCGAAGTCGATACCGGTCTCGTCGCGCATATCTTTATAATCTTCTTTATCTCTGATGCGCTCGAACAGTTCAAAGATGTCCTGCTCGTGAGCGCCGTCGAATACGGGAGTCATGATCTTCCAGCCAAGTGCCTTACAAGCGTAGCCGAGGTGAACCTCGAGCACCTGACCGATGTTCATACGGGAAGGTACGCCCAGGGGGTTGAGGACGATATCCAGCGGAGTACCGTCGGGCAGGAAGGGCATATCCTCCTGCGGCAGGATGCGGGATACGACACCCTTGTTACCGTGACGACCCGCCATCTTATCGCCGACCGAGATCTTGCGCTTCTGCGCCAGATAACAGCGGACGACCTTGTTCACGCCGGGCTGCAGCTCATCGCGGCTGTCCTCGCGGGTGAACACCTTGACGTCGACAACGATACCGCTCTCGCCGTGGGGTACGCGCAGGGAGGTATCTCTGACCTCACGCGCCTTTTCGCCGAAGATAGCGCGCAGCAGGCGCTCCTCGGCAGTCAGCTCGGTCTCACCCTTGGGAGTGACCTTACCGACCAGGATATCGCCGGCATGAACCTCGGCGCCGATGTGGATGATACCGTTCTCGTCCAGATCCTTGAGCATATCCTCACCGACATTCGGGATGTCGCGGGTGATCTCTTCGGGTCCGAGCTTGGTATCGCGGGCGTCAATCTCATACTCTTCGATATGGATAGAGGTATATACATCGTCGCGGACGATCTTTTCGTTGATCAGTACCGCGTCCTCGTAGTTGTAGCCTTCCCAGGTCATGAAGCCGATCAGGGCGTTCTTACCCAGGGAGATCTCGCCGTCCTTGGTAGCGGGGCCGTCGGCGAGGACTTCGCCCTTGACGACGCGCTGTCCGCGCTCGACGATCGGGATCTGGTTGATACAGGTGCCCTGGTTGGATCTGAGGAACTTGATGACCTCGTGCTCCTTGACCTTGCCGTTATCATACTGAACGGTGATATGGTTCGCGTCAACGCTCATGACGGTACCGTCGTCATCTGCCAGTACGCAGACGCCGGAGTCGGTACCCGCCTTGTATTCCATACCGGTGCCGACGATCGGGGACTCGGTCACCATCAGCGGAACAGCCTGACGCTGCATGTTCGCGCCCATCAGCGCACGGTTCGCGTCATCGTTCTCGAGGAACGGGATCATCGCAGTAGCGACGGAGACAACCATGCGGGGGCTGACGTCCATGTAATCGAACCTGGATGCTTTGAGCTCGACGAATCCGTCCTTATGACGGCCGACGACCTTTTTGTGGACGAAGCGGCCTTCCTCATCGAGGGGCTCGTTCGCCTGCGCGACATAGAACTCGTCCTCCATGTCAGCGGTCATATAGACAACTTCCTTGGTGACGATGCCGGTCTCTTTATCGATCTTGCGGAAGGGAGTCTCAACAAAGCCGTACTCGTTGATCTTTGCGAAGGTCGCGAGATAGGAGATCAGACCGATGTTGGGGCCTTCGGGGGTCTCGATAGGACACATACGTCCGTAGTGGGTATAGTGTACGTCACGTACCTCGAATCCCGCTCTGTCTCGGCTCAGACCGCCGGGACCCAGGGCTGACAGACGTCTTTTATGTGTCAGCTCGGCGAGGGGGTTGTTCTGGTCCATAAACTGGGACAGCGGAGAGGAACCGAAGAATTCCTTGATCGCCGCGGTCACGGGACG
>CACWXE010000059.1 GCA_902764715.1 uncultured Ruminococcus sp.
CGGAATCATGGTGATCGATGCGTGTTCCGTTTCGATGTTGTTATGCCCCGCCGTTGATGTCGTTCCGTTGATCACAAGCGTCATAGAAGGCGGAACAAAGACGCACGCATCAAAGAAGGCGGAACAAAGACGCACGCGTTACTGCTTGTAGATCTTGAAGGAGGTCAGCGCCATGACGTCGGTATCCTCGTACAGCTCGGGGAAGCTGAAGGTCAGGCGGATAGTCTTGTCTCTGCCAATCACGTCGGTGGGGATCAGGAAGTTCAAGCCGTGGTTGCAGGCGTCGTTGCCGAGCCTGCCGGTGTAGACGGTCACGTCGTTGGCGGTGATCACACAGTCGGTTTCCTCATAGACGTTGAGCACGTTGAAATAGGCGTGCAGGTCGGTGAGGTTGCCGGGCAGATCATCGAGCGGGATCTCCATCTGGGCAGTCTTGCCGTTGATGATGGTGCGCCAGCCGTTGGTGTGGCCGAAGCCGGATTTGCAGTACATGGCGGCGGTCTCATCCTCGGTGAAGGTCAGCTCTTTGCCCAGCACATAGTTCTCCACGACGCCGCCGTTGAGCAGATAGCTGTTGGTCAGCTTGATTTTTTTGGAATCGAGCTCGGCAGAGTTGATCAGGTATTCCTCAATGCGGGACTCCGCGTTGGAGCCGACGCTGCGGTAGAAGTAGCGCTCACGCTTGGGAGTGGATTTCTCCGCGTCATCAAAGGTCTTGCCGGTGCCGATCTTCGCGTAATCCTTGGTGACAGACGACGCGAGGGTGGCGGGCAGATCAAAGAGGGTCACGGGCGCCGCGCTGGTGCGATATACATCGATCGCGTTCTTATCCTTATACAGCAGCATCGGGCGCTGGTTGTAGTCTTCGTTACCGTTGTCGGCGGTGATGACGATCTGCGCGTTCTCAAACTTACCGTTGCTCTTGAGATCGTCGATCATCTTGAAGATACAGCTGAATTCACCCTCGATCTGTTCCGTGCGCGAGGTACCGTCGGGATCCTTCTCGCCCTCTGAGGTCAGACGATAGGGCGCCTTGGCGCCTTTGAGGTGATAGACGCGTACCGCGCAGGGATACTTGTCGGTGTAGGTGAAGCCCTCCGCCTTATCGTAGTCGGCAAAGAACTTGTCGTCAGCGTCGGGATTATAGGTGTTGTTGCTCTTGAAGCTGGAGTAGTCGCTCAGGCTCATCCAGAAGAGCTGCTTCATATAATGTGGCACTGCCTTATAGAGTGTGTATCGGTACATGGTGGAGCCGATGACCTTGTACGCGTCCTTGTCCTTGGCGCGGTCGGAGATATTGTCCACCTTGCGCACCGCGGCGTTGCCGAAGTATTTGTCGTCGGCATAGACGCGGGTGTCGGCGTCGAACTTTTGCAGTACGTCAAAGGCGTTGTTGGCGTTCCACGCGCCGTTGACGTATTCGGTGTATTTGACGTCCTTCTTGTAGACCTCGCCGGTCAGCATCGCCGGTACCGATACCAGCGCGTCGGAGCCTGTTGACGAGACATTGGTGTATTCGGTAAAGCCCCTGAGCTGATTCTCGACGTCGGGATGCTCCTTTTTGTATTCGTCGTAGTACTTTTTGTCCATGGAGCTCAAGACGAACACCAGCGTGTTGTCCTTATCCGACAGCTCATAGATGCCGTCGGTGGTGACCTCATGGCTGAGCTTGTCGAGCGTGTTCTGGTTCTTGTACAAATCGAGCGACAGTCCCGCAATCTGGGTGAAGATGATGAACACAGCCGCGACCATCAGCACATGCCGCCATGAGCGCTTGAATACCATGAACAGCGCGAAGGGCATCGCGATACACGCCGCCCACATCGCCGAGTCGATCGCGCCGTAGGTGGTGTAGTCCATCCACGCAATCTGGGAGCCGTCCAGCACACCGGAGCCGTAGCTGATGTTGAAGAAGCTGCACTGGACGTACAGTCCCAGCGAGATACCGAACGTCAGACAGCACAGCACCTTGTGGAACACGCCCTTGGGCAGTGAGAGCAAAAGCGTCATCACGACAAATCCGATCAGCGATACGACGATGACGGGGGTGAGGAGCGATCGAAAGCTGAACCACATTTCATCGTTACCGGTCACATACAGCGAGAGCGGTCCGTACACCAGCAGCGTAAAACAGAACAGCGCCGCGGTCATGGCGCCGAACGCGAACCGGTGTTTGAGAGAATAATGTTTATCTTCCATAATGTACCTTCATGTTTGTTTCGGAATTATTTCCAATTCATCATCCTACATTATACTTCATCTGCCCGCCATAGTCAAGATATTGAGAAGTGTTAACAGTAAATTCACAATATATGGTTTATATGACAGAAACGTTATTTGATTTTTCTGCCAATATATGGTATAATCACTTGGAATGAAGAAATAAGAGCTGTAAAGGAACAGTGAAGATTTCAATATATACAAACAGTCATTGCGAGGCATTTATGCCGTGGCAATCTCAACCGATTTAGAGGCGTCTATGGATATCCGCGTCAACGATGAATTGATCATGAAAAAGCCCCATCCCTGCGGTGACAACCGTTTTCTCGTCCTGCGCGTCGGCATGGATTTCAAGATCCGCTGTCAAAAATGCGGCAGAGAGGTCATGGTGCCCCGCAAGAAGGTCGAAAGGAATATCAGGAAAGTAATGAGGAATGAGGAATGAGGAATTAGAAATTGCGGGAAGCACTTCGTGCTTTGGATTCCTATTGTATCGGAATCAAACGCTTCAGCATATTTATCAATGGGTGTGGGCTTTCCCACCGTTCATTCCTAATTCCTAATTTCTAATTCCTAATTCTTCATTAAACAGGGAGATACAATGTTCAGCAGATTAGCGATATTTGATAAACGATATAACGAACTGGAAAAGCGGATGTATGAGCCGGATGTGGTGTCCGACCCCGACCGCTACCGCGAGGTGATGCGCGAATACGCGTCCATCGAACCGGTGGTCAAAAAGTACCGTGAGTACCAAAGCGCTCAGCAGACCATCGAGGACAGCCTGATGATCCTCGACGACGCGTCGTCCGATGATGAACTCAGGGAGCTCGCGTCCATTGAGCTCGATGACGCGAAGCGCAGACTGCCCGATCTGGAAGAGGAGCTCAAGATCCTGCTTCTGCCCAAGGATCCGAACGACGAACGCAACGTCATCGTCGAGATCCGCGGCGGTACGGGCGGTGAGGAAAGCTCGCTGTTCGCCTATGATCTGTACCGTATGTACAGCATGTACGCCGAGCGCAGAGGCTACAAGATCGAGGTCATCAACCTCAACGAGACGGGGCTGGGCGGCTATAAGGAAGTGTCCTTCATCGTCAGCGGTGACGGCGCCTACAGCCGCTTCAAGTTCGAGTCGGGTACCCACCGCGTCCAGCGTGTGCCCAAGACCGAAAGCTCCGGACGAATCCATACCTCGGCGGCGACGGTCGCCGTACTTCCCGAAGCGGATGACGTAGAGATCGACATCAACCCCAATGATCTGGAGATCGACACCTTCCGATCCTCCGGCGCGGGCGGTCAGCATATCAACAAGACCTCGTCCGCGATCCGCATCACCCATAAGCCCACGGGCATGGTGGTCGAATGTCAGGATGAACGCTCGCAATATAAGAACAAGGATAAGGCGATGAAGGTGCTCAAATCGCGCCTGCTCAAGATCGAGCAGGATAAACAGCATGAGGCGATCGCGTCCGACAGGCGTTCTCAGGTCGGCTCGGGCGACCGCAGTGAGAAGATCCGCACCTACAATTATCCGCAGAGCCGCGTCACCGATCACCGTATCGGGCTGACACTGTATAAACTGGACGAGATTATGAACGGCGACCTCGACGAGATCATCGACGCACTGGTCACCGCGCAAAGAGCGGAACAGCTGAAAGAAACAATGAGAAATTAGGAATGAGGAATGAGGAATTATGGGAAGCACTTCGTGCTTTGGATTTCTATAGTATCAGATTGAAATGTCTATTAATTATTTTAATGGGCGTGGGACTGCTCACCATTCATTCCTAATTCCTAATTCCTAACTCCTAATTCCTAATTCCTAATTAATATGATGAAAACCTACCATTTAACCAACACACAACCGGATATCGAACAGGCATCCGCCATCCTGCGTGACGGCGGTCTGGTCGCCATACCTACCGAAACGGTCTACGGTCTGGCGGCGAATGCCCTCGACGGAGAGGCGGTACGCCGCATTTTTGAGGCGAAGGGTCGTCCGATGGATAATCCCCTGATCGTCCATGTCTCGGAGTTTTCCGACATCGAACGCTTGCGCCTTGTTTCCGAGATCCCCGAAAAGGCGGTGAAGCTCGCGAAGGCTTTCTGGCCGGGGCCTCTCACCATCATTATGCCCAAGGGCGAGGTCATCCCCGATGAGGTGAGCGCGGGGCTGAGTACCGTGGCGATCCGCATCCCGTCCCATCCCGACGCGCAAAGGCTGCTCAAAACAAGCGGTCTTGCACTGGCGGCGCCATCCGCCAACACCTCCGGCAAGCCCAGTCCGACCACGGCGCAGCATGTCATCGACGACATAGAGGGCAGGATCGAGGCGGTCATCGACGGCGGCAGTTGTTCTGTCGGCGTGGAGAGTACCGTGATCACGCTCGCGGCAGATACACCGCGCATCCTGCGGCCGGGACTGATCACCCGGGAAGAGATCGAAGCCGTCATCGGCGCGATCGAGGTCGATCACGCGGTGCTCCATCAACTGGAAAACAACGAAAAAGCCTCGTCACCCGGCATGAAGTACAAGCATTACGCGCCCCGTACCAGAGTCGTGCTCCTGCGCGGCAGTGACGAGCGCTACATCACATATATGAACCGACTGTACGCCCGTGATCCGCATATTGCGGCAATGTGCTACGATGAGGACAAGCCGCAGCTCGACATGCCCTGTATCACGATCGGCGGTATGGATGATGAAAAAGCGCAGGCAAAGGCGCTGTTTGACGCGCTCCGGGCGGTGGATGATATTAAAGATGTCCACACCGTCTATGCCCATTGTCCCGAGGCGACCGGCGTCGGCATGGCGCTGTACAACCGTCTGATCCGCGCGGCGGCATTTGAGGTCATCGACCTGCCCGAAAAGCGGATCATCGGCCTGACCGGTCAGACCGGCGCAGGGAAGAGTGAAGCGGCGCGATTGCTCGCCGAATGCGGATTCCCGATCGTCAGCGCGGATGAAGCCGCCAGACTCGCGGTCGAGGACAGCGAAGTGAAAGCGATGCTTTGCGCTTCATTCGGCAACGTGCTTCTGCCCGACGGCAGTCTTGACAGGAGGCGCGTCGCGCAGATCGCGTTCTCGTCACCCGAAAATACCGAAACGCTCAACGCAATCACCCATCCCAAGATCAGCGAGATCATGCTCGCGCAGGCTGAAAAAATCAATGGCGACACTGTCGTTTTTGACGCTTCTCAGCTCTTTGAAGCGCGTCAGGATGTGTTCTGTCACCGCATCGTTGGTGTGCTCACCGATCCCGAGCTTAGAAGAGAGAGGATCATGCGGCGCGACGGGCTGAATAGGGAAGAGGCGGAGCGTCGGATGTCGGTACAGCTCAGCGAAGAGTTCTTTATCGCCCACTGCGACGATATACTATATAATAACGGTTCCGCCGAGGCGTTCTTTGACGCGGTGCGGCAATACGGCGAAAGGTGGTGCGCGGATGAGCAGAAGATATGACCGACGACATTCACGCGAGACCAAGGGTCACGGAGCGATCGGATTCCTCGTGACATTTGTACTCCTGCTGTTTGTGGGCGTGCTGGTATTCTTTTTTGTTTCCGACACAAACTATAAGGGAACAAAAGGCAAAGTATACAAAATTTTTTATCAACAGCAATACGGGGAACAGGTGCACAAATACGCGACCGAGTTCGGCGTGGAAGAACCGCTCGTATTTGCGGTCATCCGTACCGAAAGCGGCTTTCGACCCGAGGTAGAGAGCTCCGCGGGCGCGCTGGGCTTGATGCAGCTGATGCCATCGACCTTTGACTGGCTGCAGGAGAGTCTGGACGGACAGGTGATCTACTCCGCCGATTCGCTCAGAGATCCCGATATCAATATCCGCTACGGCACCTATCTCTTGTCCGTACTGCTCAAAAAGTACGGCAACCGTGATACGGCTGTCGCCGCCTACAACGCCGGCACCACTACAGTGGACGGCTGGCTGCAGGATCCGAGCATATCGCCCGACGGCAAGACGCTGACGAATATCCCGTATGAGGAGACCGCCGCCTATGTCGAGCGCGTCGGCCACGCATATGATCTGTATCAAAAACTATATTATTCTAATTAGGAATTAGTAATGAGGAATTTGAGGGAAACACTTTGTGTTTTTGATTCCTATATAGTTTGATAGGAACCGTATCCTCTCCTGTTTCAATGGGTGAGGGCGGAGCCCTCCATCAATTCCTAATTCCTAACTCCTAATTTCTCATTAACAAACGGAGGTACAAAATGAGTGAAAATGCAAAAGAACTCAGAGAAAAACTGATGATGAAAGAACGCCGCGGCGCGGCGACCTATTCGGCAGAGGTGCTCGCTCAGGCGGACGCTTACTGTGAGGATTACAAGAAGTTCCTCGACAACTCCCGCACCGAGCGCGAGGCGGTCAGCTACGTCAAGGCGCTGGCTGAGAAAGAGGGCTTTGCGGAATTCGACCCCGACGGCTCTTATCAGCCCGGCGACAGAGTCTATGTGATCAACCGCGAGAAGGCGATCGGTCTGGCTGTGATCGGCAAGAACGGCACCTCGGATGGCGTGCGCCTTGCGATCGCGCATATCGACTCCCCGCGCATTGATCTGAAGCCCAATCCGCTGTATCAGGATAATGGCTTGGCACTGTTCAAGACCCATTACTACGGCGGTATCAAAAAATACCAGTGGACGACCGTACCGCTTGCCCTGCACGGCAGAGTGGTCAAGCTCAACGGCTCCACCGTGGACATCCGCATCGGCGACGATCCCAAGGACGAGTGTTTTTTGATCACCGATCTGCTGCCGCACCTCGACCGTGAGGGCGCGATGAAGACCGTGTCAAAGCTCTTTACGGGCGAGGATCTGAATATCCTTGTCGGCTCCAGACCCTATGACGACAGCGAGGAAAAGGATCTTGTTGCGCTGAATGTGATGAAGATCCTCAACGACCGCTTCGGCATCGAGGAGAACGACTTCCTCTCCGCGGAGCTGAACTTCTGCCCCGCGTATCCGACCCGAGACGTCGGCTTTGACCGCTCGATGATCGGCGGCTACGGCCACGACGACAAGTGCTGTGCCTATCCGTCCGTCACGGCGATCTTTGACACCAAGCTGCCCGAATGTACCTGTATCACCTATCTGACCGATAAGGAAGAGACGGGTTCCGACGGCAACACCGGTATGCAGAGCGACTTTCTCAGATGCTTCATCTATGATCTGGCTAAGCTCGACGGCAACGAGGGCTATCGTGTGCTCAGTAAGAGTAAGTGCCTTTCCGCGGACGTCAACGCGGCGTTCGATCCCACCTTCCCGTCCGTGTATGAGGCAAAGAACTGCTCCTTCATCAACGAGGGCGTTGTCATCAGCAAGTACACCGGTCACGGAGGCAAGTATGACACCTCCGACGCGTCAGCCGAGTTCATGGGCGAGATCCGCGCCATGCTCGCGAAGAACGACGTCAAGTGGCAGGTCGGCGAGCTGGGCAAGGTCGATATCGGCGGCGGCGGTACCATCGCCAAGTACGTCGCCAACATGAACGTCGATGTGGTTGACCTCGGCGTAGCGGTGCTGTGCATGCACGCGCCCTTTGAGGTGATCTCCAAGGCGGATATCTACATGGCGCATAAGGCGTTTTATGGATTATTTAATTAGGAATTAGGAATGAGTAATTAGGAATTCCGGGAAACGCCGATGCGTTTTGATTGATATAACAAGATATAATAACGCTCGAGGCTCTTTCGCGGAGTCTCGGGCGTTATCTGTTATTATTGAGTTTCAGGTACGCATATAAACGGGTGAGGGCGAAGCCCTCCATTCATTCCTAATTTCTAATTCCTCATTTCTAATTAATCTAAAAACTTGTTTTTAGGCATTACAATTTGTTAGATTTTGGCGGATTTTTTGCAAAATGTATAAAAATGGCGGGGATTTTTTGCGAAATTACTATGCCGTAATTCTCGATTGTTATTGAATTAACAGGGGAATTGTCATATAATTGTAACAGATATGGGGAGAAATCGAAGCTCCGTTCGGAGCGATCCCATATCGTGTCAATGTTTTGTCTTGAATAAGCGCGGTGTGAGAGCACCTGCGCCTGACAAATTTAGGAGGTATATATTATGGCAAGAGTTTACAATTTTTCGGCAGGTCCTTCGATGCTGCCCGAAAGCGTACTGAAGACCGCGGCTGCTGAGATGCTCGACTACAAGGGCACCGGCGAGTCCGTCATGGAGATGTCCCACCGCTCCAAGGAGTACGGCGAGATCATCACCGCGGCTGAGTCTCTCCTGCGTGAGATCATGAACATCCCCGACAACTACAAGGTCCTGTTCCTGCAGGGCGGCGCTTCCACCCAGTTTGCCGCTATCCCGCTCAACTTCATGAACGGCACCGGTAAGGCTGACTATGTCGTGACCGGTCAGTGGGCGAAGAAGGCTGCTGCCGAAGCAGGCCGCTACGGCGACGTCAACATCGTTGCTTCCTCCGCGGATAAGACCTTCTCTTATATCCCGAAGCTCGACAAGAGCACCTTTACTAAGGATGCCGACTACTTCTACATCTGCATGAACAACACCATCTACGGTACTGTTTACCATGAGCTGCCCGATACCGGCGACGTTCCGCTGATCGCTGATATCTCTTCCTGCTTCCTCTCTGAGCCGCTCGACGTTACCAAGTTCGGTATGCTCTACGGCGGCGCGCAGAAGAACGTAGCTCCCGCAGGTGTGACCATCTGCATCATCCGTGAGGATCTGCTCGGCAAGGCGAGAGATATCACTCCCACCATGCTCAACTACCAGATCCATGCGGACAACGGTTCTATGTACAACACACCACCTTGCTACACAATCTACGTATTGGACAAGGTATTGCACTGGATCGAAAAGAACGGTGGAGCAGAAGGAATGCTCAAGCGCAACAAGGAAAAGGCTGATTACCTTTACAACTACCTTGATAACAACGAAGGAAACTTCTACCACGCAACAGCTCAGGTTGGAAGCCGCTCTTTGATGAACGTTCCTTTCCTTACAAAATACTCTGACCACGCCGCAGATGATGAAGCTGCAGCAGCAAAAGAAAAGGAAATCAACGACAAGTTTGTTAAGGCAGCCGCTGCCGCAGGTCTTGTAAACCTTAAGGGTCACCGCCTTGTTGGTGGTATGCGCGCTTCTATCTACAATGCTATGACTCTGGACGGTGTAAAAGCACT
>CACWXE010000060.1 GCA_902764715.1 uncultured Ruminococcus sp.
GGGCAGTACCGCCAAGTATCCGCGATGGGCGGAGGCATACAAATATCCGCCCGAGGAAAGGAGACCGAGCTGCTCGATATCGAGATCAATGTCGGCAGGACAGGCGCGATCACGCCTGTCGGTATCTTCAAGCCTGTTTTACTTGCCGGAACGACCGTATCCCGCGCGACGCTCCATAATGAGGATTTCATCCGTGAACTCGGCGTGAGCATCGGCGACACGGTCAAGATCCGCAAGGCGGGTGAAATCATCCCCGAGGTACTCAGTGTCGTCAAGCATACCGAAGGCGCCGATCCGTATACCTTGCCCGAATACTGTCCGTCATGCGGCAGCAGACTTGTCAAAGAGGAGGGTGAGGCGGCGATCCGCTGTACCAATACCGAATGTCCCGCTCAGCTTCTACGGCATCTGATCCACTTTGTATCGCGTGACGCGATGGACATTGACGGTTTGGGGCCATCCTCTCTGGAACAGTTGATGAACGCCGGACTGATCACGACCTTTACCGATCTGTATCAGCTCAAAGCGGAGGACGTCGCCAAGCTCGACCGCATGGGCGACAAATCGGCGGATAATCTGATCCGGGCGATCGACAATTCCAAACGCGCTGAGATCAATCGTCTGGTGTACGCGCTCGGGATCCGTCACATCGGTGAAAAAGCAGCAAAGCTGCTTTGTGAGCACTTCCTCAGTATCGACAAGCTGTTTGACGCAAGTGTGGAAGAGATCGCGGCGATCGACGGCTTCGGTGAGATCATGGCGCAGTCCGTGTACGATTATTTCCATCTGGAGGGCACGGCGCACCTGATCGCTCAGCTCAAAGAGCTCGGCGTAGAGATGAAGCCTCTTGAGAAAAAGGAAAAGACCGGCGGATTCGTCGGAAAGACCTTTGTATTAACAGGAACCTTACCGACTATGAGCAGAAAAGAAGCGTCACTTTTGATCGAGCAAAACGGCGGAAAAACATCATCGTCTGTATCGAAGAAAACGGATTTCGTTCTCGCGGGTGAAGACGCGGGATCAAAGCTGACCAAAGCGCAATCCCTCGGCGTGACCATCATCAGTGAAGCGGAATTGCTTGAAATGATCCAACAGAATAACGAATGATCGATCGATCCCTGTCCTTTTCGGGCAGGGATCATTTGCGTTTATGGACAATCTTTTGCGGACAGGTTATATCCGATGACCTGTCCGCATAAATTTTACTATCATTGTCATTGAAGATATGTGACGATCAAAACCGTGTATGACTCAGGATGGTGAAAATGATGGATAAACAAAGTCTGGATTGTATTCTGGATAAAATGCCCGATCGGATCAGGATCCCGTTAGAACGCACACGATCTGCGTATGAGGACAAGGCGACCGAGATCGTATTGCGCAGGGACGAGCCGATCTGTATCTATGAAAGAAAGCGGGTGCTTTACATAACAGACAGCGGTTATTTGACCGATACCGTATATGCGGAGAATTTGTTGACCGCTTCGGCAAAAGAGATAGAGCAAACGGTTCTTCGACTGTGCGACTATTCTGTTTACGCTTACCAGAATGAGATCAACAGCGGTTTCATCACGATCGAAGGCGGCGTCAGAGTCGGCTTGTGCGGCAAAGCGGTGATGACGAACGGAGAGATCACCAATGTTCGTGATATCGGCACGCTCAGCTTTCGTATCGCGCGGGATATCACCGGATGCGCGGCTTCACTGATCGATAAGCTCGATCCACTCGGCGGCACGCTCATTTGCGGCGTTCCGGGTTCGGGAAAAACGACGCTCATTCGGGATCTGGCTCGTCAACTATCCTATCGGTACCGTGTGAGCGCTTTGGATGAAAGGGGAGAGCTGAGCGCTTTATATCGCGGTAAAGCGGGTTACTCACTCGGTTTATGTGATGTGTATACCGGTTATCCGAAGGGGCTTGCCGCAAATTGCGCGATCCGCAGTATGTCGCCCGAAATCATCGTATGTGACGAGATGGGCGATCAAAGTGACGTCGATCTGCTGCTGTATTCCATGCGGTGCGGTGTGGCGTTCATCGCGACGGTACACGCGTCGTCGATGCAGGATCTCAGGCGCAGAGAGATTACCTCAAAAATGATCAATACCGGCGCGTTTCGCTACATCGTGTTTCTCTCTTCCACCGGCAATGTCGGGAAGATCGAAAAAATCTACGAAATGTGTGACGCGCGTGATTAAGCTGATCCTGTGTATCGTGATCCTGTTTTGCGGTGCGGTGATCGGGATCCATCTGTCGCAAAGGCTGAGCCGCCGCAGGGATATACTGACACAGTTTGAAGTGCTGTTTCATACCGCGTTGATCCGAATGGAATACAACGCGGGAGATCTGTGCGAGGTGTTCTCCGATAACTTTGCGGGTTTTTCTTTTGAACACAATATTCCCTTCGATGTCCAATGGAATCGTTTTATCGATGGCTTTTCCTATGTGTTATCAAAGGACGATCTCGGAATGCTCAGTTCCTTTGTGAAGGATCTGGGCGCGGCGGATCGTGAGTCGCAAAGACAACATATCTGTTTATACGTTGAGCTGTTACGGGAGCATATCCGTGAGGCGCAGGATGAGATAGAGAAGAAAGCAAAAATGTACAGGATAATTCCGCTGTCGGTGGGAATGGTGATCTCTCTGATGGTGATATAGGGATGGAAAACTATGGATGTTGATATGATATTCAAGATCGCGGCGATCGGGATCATTGTCGCGATCCTCAATCAGCTGTTGGTACGCAGCGGCAGAGAGGAACAGGCGCTCTTGACGACGATTGCGGGCTTGGTGGTTGCGCTGATGATGATCATTTCGCAGATCAGCGAGCTGTTTACCACCGTCAAGAACACCTTCGGACTGTAACATGACTATCATTACCATCTGCGGCGCCGCGATCGTGACGGCTGTGCTGGCGGTCATGCTCCGATCCCAAAGCCCGCACAGTGCCATGCTGCTTTCCGTAGCCGCCGGAGCAATCATCATCCTCAGCTTGTTGAAGAATCTTCCCGGCACGCTTTCGGGGATCCAAAGCGTTCTTTCCGACGGCGGTATCGATACGTCTGATATCGCGATCCTGTTGAAGGTGATGGGGATCTGCTTTGTCACGGAATTCACCTGTGATTGCGTCACGGAGGCGGGGCTACTGTCGCTGAGCACCAACATCTCTTTCGCGGGAAAGATACTGGTTTTGCTGACATCACTGCCACTGTTTCAAAATATCGTTTCCGTGATCACTACGCTGGGCAGCTGATATGAAGCGAACCGTGATAATGATGGTCGTTCTCTTGCTGATCGGATGCTTTTGCTTTAAATGTCACGCGGTTGAGTCGGAGATGTTTGAAGAGAATAAAAGCAGGATCGAAAGCGGCGTCGACGATCATACAAAAGGTGAATTGGAACGCTTCGGTGTTTCCGGGATCGATGACGTCGTGACCGTCGGGATCGACAGCGATTCGGTATGGCATTACCTGTCCGAATTGATCGCGGCTTACAGTCACGGTCCCTTGGCGGCGCTGATCTTATTGACAGCGGTATTATTGTTAGCTGCCGTCGCGGAATCCTATACTTTTTCTTTGCGCTATACGGAAACGAGAGATATCATGGGCGTTGTCGTCAGTCTGTTCATCTCATCGATCTTGATCAGTCCCGTGACACAGTTGATCTCCTCATCACAGTTGGTGATACAGGGCGCATCTGCTATGATGACGGTATATTTGCCTGTAATGGCAGGGATGATGGTGTTCTCAGGTCACGCGATATCATCGGGCGGCTACTACGTGGCGGTGATCACTGTGTCACAGCTGATCTCAAGACTCTCCGCGACGGTATTCACACCGTTGTTGACGGTGTTTCTCTCATTATCCGTCAGCGCAAGCATCTCGTCACGCGTTCGCTTAGGTGGGTTTATCGAGTTGGCAAGTAAAGGGTTCAAGTACGGGATCGCGCTGATGATGAGCATATTCACGGCAGTGATCGGGCTCAACGGCGCCTTGTCGGGAGCGGCGGACAGCGTTGCGAATAAGGCGGCTCGCTTCGGACTGAGTTCCTTTATCCCGCTGATCGGATCGTCGATCGCCGAGGCGTACAGCGCGATACAAAACAGCGTGAGTGTTCTGCGGTCGGGAGCGGGCGTATTCGTCATCATTGCGCTCTTTGTCAGCTTTGCGCCGCTGATCACCCAAAGCGTTTTATGGTCGATCACTCTTTGGATCGCGAAAAGCATTGGGGAGATGCTGTCGGTCACCTCAGCCTCGTCGATCATCAACGCTTTATCTCAATTCATCTCGGCACTCAGAGCTTTGTTGATCGCCGTGATGACGGTCTTTATTATCTCGACGTCCATCATGATGTCATTGGGAGGCAGGACATGAGCGGGATCCAAGCGATTTGTATGACACTGTGTTATACCTGCGTCGCGGTCAGCATGATCACCGTTCTGATCCCGCAGAAACGGACGCGTCGTGTAATGAGCTTTGTTGTCGGGTTGTTCTTTATCAGTACCTTTATCACCGCTGTGTCAGCTCGAATAAACGAAATCGATATGAGGACGCCGGATATTAACAGGATACCGATACCGACTTATGAGGAAACAGATCCGCAGGATGCGGTCGCACAAATGACAGCTGATCGTTTGACACAGGCGCTGAACGAGCTGCTCAATAATGAAGGGATATTCCCGCGGGATATCCGGTTGACATTGAAAATATCCGACGAGGGCAGAATATCTGTTGTACGTGCCGACATATACATAAGTGAAAAGGATAGGGACAAAACGCCTGAGATCAAAAGTATCATATACAGGAATATTTCAAAGGAGCCTGAAATACATGTTACAGGGGAAGAGGCTCAGCAAATGGCTGAGCGATAAACGTGTCGTCAAGGTCGCTGTGATCATCGGAGCGGCGGCAGTACTGCTGATCGGATTATCATCATTCATCGACTTTTCAGGCGGCGAAAAGGAGAATTCGGAGAAATATGCCGCCAAAACCGAAGCGCATCTTCTGGAGATCGTCTCGCACATCAATGGGGTGGGGGAGGCGAAGATCTTTTTGACGATGGATAACAGCGGAGAAAACGTCTATTTGAAGAACACAGATACCAAAACGAAAAGTATTGAGCCAAAGGTGCGCGGCGTGGTGGTGGTATGTGACGGCGGCGACGATCCGCTGGTCGTGTCCCGTGTGCTGGACGCCGTGACAAAATCGCTGAATATCAGCTCAGATAAAGTATGTATCACAAAATGATATATGTTGAGATCGGACACGTGTGTCCTTTTTCTCGCAATGACGAATCTATAATAAAAGGTGGAGAAATATGAAAATCAAAAAGCAACATGTATTGGCGGCGGCACTGGTATTGGCTCTCGGAGCGGCAGTGTATCTGAATTGGCAATTCTCTGGAACGCCGTTGATATCGTCAACATCAAAGGAGCTGGGAGCCGCGACTTATGTCAGTAATGACGCGTCGGCAACAGCCAATGAGGTGGATTCGGATTCCGTATCCGAAATGACGCCTCAGGCAAAGCTCGCTCAGGCTAAGACCGATCGGACGCAGGCACAGGATAAAGCGCTGGAAGCGGCTGAAAATATCCTGTCGCTGTCGGACAGCTCTGAGGACGCGAAGGCGGAAGCGGTCAAAGCCGCCAACGCTATCGAGCAACGGATATTGGCGCAGAGCAATATCGAGGGCATATTGACCGCCAAGGGCTATCCCAGCGCTGTTTGTTATATCTCGGATTCCGGCTGTACGGTAACCCTGCTGTCAAGTGAGATGACCGACGACGCGCCGATGATCATCAAAGAGGCGATCATGTCACAGTCAGAGATCGAGTTCAATAACATCGTCATCATTGATGTATAGCGCATAAAAATAACGGACGGGAATTCCCGTCCGTTTGCTGTTATTGTAACATTTTTAAGATCTCTTCCTGTACATCCGATGCGGTGAGATCCGATTTCCTTTTTGCCGTATTGAAGTCGGTACCGTTGATCCTGTCATAGCTGTCCGCGTCAACGATGATCAAAGCGGATCTCGGAGGAACAAGCGTATCTTCTTCAAAGCGATACAGCGCCTGATCGGACGCTTCGGTGTCGTTCGCGATCACATACCATTTCTGCGGCAGCTCATATTGCGATTTGATCTGCGGCACACAGGGCTTATCGGAATTGTTGATGATCACGCTGAACATGCGCCATTCATTTTCGGCGTCGTTCTTCAACGTCAGTGAAAGGCTCTGACCGTTATAGACGATGTAACCGTCGTTGACCGCCTTGGTAGTGCAGTCGCGCAGGGGAGAGAACGCCTTGCGGATCTTGATCAGCCCTTTGTAATATTCGACCAGTTCATTGTAGCGCACGGTGCGCGACCAGTTGATGGAGTTGATCGAATCGGGAGATTTGTAGGAGTTATGATCGCCCTTCTTTGTTCTGGCGAATTCTTCACCCGCCATCCAGAAGGGAATTCCAAGGGAGGACAGGATCAAGGTCGCAGCGAGTTTGTTCTGGCTGATATACAGGCAGTCGGTGGTGTCGAAATCATCACACCAGTTGGATTTGAGGATCTTATCCCAGAGGGAAAGGTTATCATGCGCGGACGCATAGGTGATACACTGAGAAGGCTCGTTCGCCCAGTTGCCGAAGGTCACGGAAGAAGCGCCCATCATACCGGCGATCACATTATACGCGCTGTGGGTCGAGCCCTGGATAAAGCCCTTGCTGTCGTCATCGGAGCCGCCCTTGATGCCGTGACGCATATCGTCGTTGAACATACCGATACGAGTCGAGAGCTTTTTGGCATTTGCTTTGTTGGAGCAATCCTCACCGGAGATACCGTTCTCACCGTCGTTCGCGGTCCACGGCTCACCGTACATCAGGATGCGTCTGTCGATCTGATCGAGCGCCTCACGGATCAGGTTCATGGTCTCGATATCGTGGCAAGCCATGAGATCAAAACGGAAGCCGTCGATATGATATTCATTCGTCCAGTAGCACAGGGAGTCGATCATGAACTTGCGGAACATGGTCTTATCACTGGCGGTGACGTTACCGCAGCCGGAGGAGTTGAGGAACTTGCCGTCCTGCATACGGAAGTAGTAGCCGGGCACGGTCCGTTCAAAGGGAGAGTGCGCGGTCGAGTAAACATGGTTATAGACAACGTCCATGATCACGCCGATACCTTCGTCATGCAGTGCCTTGACCATTTCCTTGAATTCTCTGATACGCACCTCGCCGTGATACGGATCGGTGGAGTAAGAGCCCTCAGGGACATTGTAGTTCACGGGATCATAGCCCCAGTTGTATTCAACACCGGTCATTTCGTTGACGGAACCGAAGTCGAATACGGGGTTGAGCTGTACATGTGTGATGCCCAGCTGCTTCAAATAATTCACGCATGTCGGATAGGAGGTAAAGGGAATGTAGGTGCCCTTTTCCGTGAACGCGAGGAATTTTCCGCGATGCGCTTTGTTGACGCCGGAGGTGTCGGAGGAAGAGAAGTCACGCACATGAACCTCCCAGATGATCGCGTCATTCGGCTTTTCGGGCAGGACATGATGATCGTTCTCCCAGCCCCAGGGATTGGTTTCCAAAAGATTCACGACCTCCGAGCGCTGAGAGTTCACACCTACCGCCTTGGCGTAGACGTCCTGTGTCTCATGCGTGCCGGATTCGGTCTTGATAACATAGGTGTAGTAAATGTGATTCAGATCGCCGTCGACGGTGGTCGACCATACGCCGGTCACCGCGTCATACAGCATCTGCTTGATGCTCAGTACCTGAGCGCCGTCCTCATAAAAAGAACCGGTGGAATATAACTTTAACAATACCTGCTCAGCCGAAGGAGCCCAAACCTTAAAGGTAGTACCCTCGGGCGTATAGGTATAGCCTAAATCATTGCCTTCATAAGTGTTGTAGATCTCAGATTTGTTGGAATAAAATGCGGTAGTACCCACTTCAAAAACCTCACTCTATATCTATTTCTTCGTATACTTATATTAATGCGTACTTTAATATTCTATCATCAAATAAACGTGTTTTCAACCAAAAGTTAAGACTTACCAAGATATCTATTTAAATTCTGTTCTATTCAATAAAAATTCTGTAGAGAAATTGTTGAATCTGTCAAATTTAGAATGACCGTTTTTTGTCCTCTTTGTTATAATTTATGATTGTTGATTCGCGGCGTTCCGATATTTACAAAGATAAATGATTATGTTATAATAAATTGACATTATGATTAGCCGAAACGAGGGGTTTTTATGTGTGAAGAAAACAACACCGCGAATCAGGCGCGCAATGACATTTCCCGCTACAAAATGCGTGAACAGGCGTTCATCCTATGCTTTGAATCGCTGTTCTCCGATGCGGATATCGACGAGCTTGCCGATAATGCCGGTGACGCGCGTGATGAGTTTTTGAGCGACTACGCGATCAACTGCGTGAAAGGGATCAAAGAGCATCAGGATCAGATCGATGAAAAGATTGCTTCCAACCTTAAATCCGGATGGAAGATCAACCGTATCTCCAAGGTCTCTCTCGCTATCATGCGTGTCGCGATCTATGAGATGATGTATCTGGAAGATATCCCCGTTTCCGTGTCGATCAACGAGGCGGTAGAGCTTTCCAAAAAGTATGCCGCGGAGGATGACACTGCGTTCGTCAACGGCGTACTCGGCGCGGTGGCAAAAGCGCTATGAGTATGTATCTCGGGATCGATACCAGCAATTACACCACATCGGTTTGCCTGTATGACAGTGACAGCGGCAAGGTGATCTCAAAACAAAAGCTGTTGCCTGTCAAAAACGGTGAACTTGGACTGCGACAGAGCGACGCGGTGTTCCACCATGTCCAGCAATTACCGGCATTGTTTGAAGAAGCCTTCGGCGATTTTTCCGATAATATCAAGGCGATCGGCGTATCCTACGCGCCGCGTACCGAAAAAGGCTCCTATATGCCGTGCTTTACGGTCGGAACGACGGCGGCAAGTATCCTGTCCTCCGTATTGAAGGTGCCTGTATACCGTTTTTCCCATCAGCAGGGACATATCGCGGCGGCATTGTACAGCGTTGACCGTTTGGATCTGCTTTGTCAAAAGCACATCGCTTTTCATGTCAG
>CACWXE010000061.1 GCA_902764715.1 uncultured Ruminococcus sp.
GGAATGGACGAAATACACACAGTCGCCGTCGTTCAGGTATTGGAACAGCGGGCTGGGTTTCTTGACGATCAGGCGGTTCCAGCCGATGTGCGGGATCTTGAGATCCTTGTCGATCACCTCGGCGATCGGGCGCACGTTGCCGCGTATCAGCCCGAGTCCCTCATGCTCTCCGTACTCATAGCTCTTGTCAAACAACAGCTGCATACCGAGGCAAATGCCCATCAGCGGCTTGCCCGCGGCGGTTTCACGCTTGATGACTTCCGCCATACCGGAGGAACGCAGCTTCTGTGCCGCGTCCTCAAACGCGCCGACACCCGGCAGGATCAGACGATCCGCCTGAGAAATGACAGCTTCATCCGAGGTAACAACTGCTTCTTCTCCTATCGCGGCGAAGGATGATTGCAGGGAGAAGAGGTTGCCGACGCCGTAGTCGATGATCGCGATCATCACAGCACCCCCTTGGTGGACGGGATCTCGTCGCGGAAGTTTTCATCGATCGCGACAGCCTGCTTCATCGTCCTGCCGAAGGATTTGAAGGTACCCTCGATGATGTGATGGCTGTTTTTGCCCTCGAGCTGTTTGATGTGCAGGGTGAGGTTGGCGTTGCGGACAAAGCCGAGGAAGAATTCTTCCGTCAGCTCCGTATCGAATGTCCCGACCTTCTGGGTGGGGATGTGCAGATCATAATTGAGATAGCTCCTGCCGGAGATATCCACGGCGGACAGGATGAGCGTTTCATCCATCGGCAGGATGAAGCTGCCGTACCGGACGATGCCGCGCTTGTCGCCTAATGCCTGTTCAAACGCCTGACCCAGCGCGATACCGATATCCTCCACGCTGTGGTGGTCGTCGACCTCGGTGTCGCCGTTGCAGGTCAGCTCCAGATCAAAGCGGCCGTGCTTCGCGAACAGGGTCAGCATATGGTCGAGGAATCCGACGCCGCTGTGTATCTCGCTTTTGCCCGTGCCGTCGAGGTTCAGGGTGAGGCGAATATCCGTTTCTTTGGTAGTGCGTGTGATCTGAGCGGTTCTCATGCGGTTTCCTCCATGATCTCTCTGATGGTTTTGAGCAGGATATCGATCTGCTCCCTGGTGCCGACGGTGATGCGGTTATAGTCCTTGATGCGCTCCTTGGTGAAGTGGCGGATCAACACACCGCGTTCCTTGAGCGCGGCATAGAGCATACCGCCGTCGATATCCGGATGCTTGGCAAAGACAAAATTCGCCGTCGACGGTGTATGGACAAAGCCCAGTTTTTCCAGCTCGGCAGTGAGATAAGCGCGGTTTTCGGCGATAGCGGCGCAATTCTTCTTTGCGTAGTCATCATCGAGGATCGTGCCCACGCCAGCCGCCTGGGTCATGCTGTTGACGTTGTAGGGGTTGGTGGAATATTTGATGGTGTTCAGATCCTGTATCAGCGAGCGGTTGCCCATCGCCATCCCCAGTCTGCCGCCCGCAAGCGACCGCGACTTGGAAAAGGTCTGGGTGACCAGCAAGTTGTCATAGGTATGGATCAAGCCGACGGCGCTGTCCGTGCCGAAATCGACATACGCCTCATCCACGATCACGACATTGTCGGGATTGGATGTGAGGATCCTTTCGATCTCCGACAGGCTCAGCGGGATGCCCGTGGGCGCGTTGGGATTGGCGATAAAGACGGTCTTGTTGATGCCGCAGTAGTCGTCCACGTCGATGGTGAAATCCTCTTTCAGCGGGATCTCGGTATAGGGCACGTGATTGAGCGCCGCGAACACCGGATAAAAGCCGTAAGTGATATCGGGAAAGGCGGCGGGATGATCGTCGTCGCAGAACGCCATAAACGCGAAGTTCAGCGCGTCATCCGAGCCGTTGGTGAAGAGCACCTCGTCCTTCTCAAGCCCGTAGAGCTTGCAGAATTCGCGCGTGAGCACGGTGCAGTCGGGGTCACAGTAGAGCTGTAGCCGCTCTGCCGCCTGTGCCGCGTATTCGAGCGCCTTTTCGGACGGCGGGAAGGGGCTTTCGTTGGTATTGAGCTTGACATACTGCATATCCTTGGGCTGTTCACCCGGGGTATATGCCTCTAAATGATTGTATTTCTGACTGAAAAATCGGCTCATGCCTCATCCTCCGGACGGGTTCGGATCACCGCGGACTTGGCGTGACCGGTGAGCCCCTCTTTTCTCGCGAAGAAGGCAACGTCCTCGGCGACACGCTTCAAGGCGTCGGCGGTGTAGTAGGTATACTGGGTCTTTTTGACAAAGTCATCGACACTCAGGGGGCTGGAGAACTTCGCCGTGCCGGAAGTGGGCAGGGTGTGGTTGGGGCCCGCGAAGTAGTCGCCGAGCGCCTCGGGACAGTTGCGTCCCATGAAGATGGAGCCCGCGTGGCGGATCTTATCCAGCCAGTCGAAGGGGTTGTCCACACACAGTTCTAGATGCTCGGGCGCGATCTCATTGGCGATGTCGACGACGACATTGAGGTTATCGGCGACAATGATCTTGCCGTTATTGTCGATGGACGCGCGCGCGATCTCGGCGCGGTCGAGCAGGGGGATCTGCTTTTCGAGTTCTTCGGATACCGCCTGTGCCAAGCTCATGCTGTCGGTGACCAGCACCGCGGAGGCGTTCTTATCATGCTCCGCCTGACTGAGCAGATCAGCCGCGACATAGCGGGGGTTGGATTTTTCATCCGCGACGACCAGGATCTCGCTCGGGCCGGCGATCATATCGATGGAGACCGTGCCGAAGACCTGCTTCTTCGCCTCGGCGACAAAGGCGTTGCCGGGGCCGACGATCTTATCCACCTTGGGAACGCTCTCGGTACCGTAGGCGAGCGCGGCGATCGCCTGTGCGCCGCCGACCTTGAAGATCTTGTCGATGCCCGCGACGGACGCCGCCGCTAAGATGGCGGGATTCACCTTGCCGTCTGCTGAGGGCGGTGTGACCATCACGACCTCTTTGACGCCCGCGATCTTGGCGGGGATCGCGTCCATCAGCACGGTGGAGGGATATGCCGCCGTACCGCCGGGCACATACAGACCCGCGCGGTCGACAGGGATGACCTTCTGCCCCGTGACGATGCCGTCCTCATCATTGATGATGAAGCTCTGACGCTTTTGCGCCTCATGGAACTTGCGGATGTTCTTCGCGGCGCGCTCAAGGATGTCGATGAAACGCGGCTCGACGATGGAGCGGGCTTCTTCGATCTCTTCCTTCGTCACCTGCAGGGCGGTCAGCTGTGCCTTGTCAAAGCGCGCGGTGTAGTCGAAGAGCGCCTTGTCGCCGTTCGCTCTGACGGTCTTGATGATATCGGAAACGACGTCCTCCACGGATGAGGTCGGCTCAAAGCGAGCGAAGATCTCATCATAGGACAGTTCGTTGTAGTTTAGTATTTTGATCATGATGTTCCTCCAATATTGAGGCTTCCCCTCGGGGGGGAAGCTGTCAGGCATCGCCTGACTGATGAGGGGCTGACCTATCCGGTATCGCCCCGGATTCAACTACAGAAAAGCCATACAGCTATCACGATTATGTGTATCGCTCTTTGAATTATTGAAATTGCGGAAAGGTGATCCCCTCATCCGTCAACTTCGTTGACACCTTCCCCCCGAGGGGAAGGCCATTATTCTTCTATCTGACTTTTCAGTTCATGCGCGATCTTAGTGATATTATCGCCCTTGAACTTATAACTGCTCTTGTTCGCGATCAGGCGCGCGGAGATCGGCACGATGTTCTCGACCACCTCGAGGTCATTCTCCCTGAGGGTGGTGCCGGTCTCGACGATGTCGACGATAACGTCCGTCAGCCCTAAGATGGGCGCGATCTCGATGGAGCCGTTGAGATGGACGATATCGATATCTCTGCCCTTCTGCGCGTAATGATCCGCGGCGATCTTCGAGAACTTGGTCGCCACACGCAGGGTACGGCGCCTGTCATCCTCAAAGCCCTTGGGCGCGGCGACCGCCATGCGGCACTTGCCGAACCCGAGATCGAGCAGCTCATAGACCTCCGGCTCATATTCGAGCAGGATATCCTTGCCCGCAACGCCGATATCCGCGGCGCCGCGCTCGACGTAGATCGCCACGTCGCTGGGCTTGACCCAGAAATAGCGCACACCCGCCTCGGGGTTCTCAAAAATCAGCTTGCGGTTATTTTCCTTGATGGACGGACAGGGGAATCCCGCCGCCTCAAACATCGCGTAGACCTTTTCGCCGAGTCTGCCCTTGGGCAGCGCGACATTCAGCATAGAATCCACAGGAACATCGACCGCGGTCGTCTCGTCCACACGCTCGAGCTTATCGAGATAGACGGCGAAGCCGACCGCCTTGGCGCTGCGCTTCATGCGGCGCAGGAGCTTATCGTATCTGCCGCCCGAAAGCACGCTGTCGGGCACGCCGCTCAAAAAGCCCTTGAAGATCACGCCGTTATAATAACTGCGATCTCCCACGACCGAAAAGTCGATCTGAATCCTGGAGAGAAGCGGTGTATCCCGGAACACGGACAGCGCTTCGCTGAGTTCTTCATACGCGTCACGGCAACCGAGAGATTCGCACAGGTCGCTCAGCTTCGGGAGCACCCTGTCGGGAGCGCCGCACATCGTCAGCAGCGCGATCAGGCTGTCGGCGGCTGCGGGATCGACGCCGTTGTCCTCGCACAGCGAGAGGATGCCGTGGGCGTTCTTCTCGCTCACGCACTTGACCAGCTCATCCTGCAGGGGCTTGCTGTCGGTGACTTGTTCCGCCGCGGCGTTGAGGATGTCGAGGTCGGACACATCGAGGACAAAGTTCCTGCCGATCAGCTCAAGGCTCTTCGTGGCGAGCATCAAACTCTCGCCGACAAGGGCGTTGTCGACGTCGCCGATACACTCCACGCCCGCCTGCATGATCTCCTTATAGCCGTCCGCGCCCTTACTGACGCGGTACACGTTCTCGTTATAATAGAGCTTGCGGGTCGCGTCATCGGTATGGTTCTTGATAATGGAGAGGGTCACATCGGGCTTGAGCGCTTTGAGCTTGCCGCTGAGATCGGTGAAGGTGATGACGCGGTCGGACACCAAGAAGTCCATATTGCGGCTGTAGAGGTCATAATCCTCGAATTTGCTCATGCGATAAGGCTGATAGCCATTTTGACTGTACAGTTCTCTGAGCGAGAAGTTCAGGCGTTCGGCGTAGCTGAGTACGCTGTCGTTGATGTTCATTCTTCTCCCTCCTTCATTCGGTCGATCACGGAGCGATAACCGCCCGCGCCGTAGTTGAGGCAACGGCTCACACGGCTTATGGTGGCGGTGGATACGCCGATCTGCTCGCTGATCTTCTGATAGCTGACGCCCTCATCGATCAGGAAGGCGGTATCGAGCCGCTGGCACATATCGCGCAGCTCGGTGATCGTGCAGAGATCTTCAAAAAAATTGTAACATTCGTCGGTATCTTTCAGGCTCAAGATCGCCTCAAAGAGCCTGTCGGCAGACGGAGAATGGTTCATAAAACACCTCTTTTGTCAGTTAGGAATGAGGAGTTAGGAGTTAGGAGTGAATGGTGGGCAATGCCCACACCCATTTGTAAATGGATCAGCAACGCTTCCGACCCTCTTTTAGGAATCCAAAGCACGAAGTGCTTCCCACAACTCCTAACTCCTCACTCCTAACTCCTCATTTTTAAAGTCAGTTTATCACTTTATCATGATAAAGTCAAGTCTTCCCGATACTTTCATCATCTTGACGGAACAGGCATAGCATGAGGAAAACTTTTTAGGCAAAAGGAAAGTGAGGACGGTGAGATCAACTCCTCATTCCTCACTCCTTATTGTTATAAGGTTGAGATTGCCACACCCCCGACACGCGTGTCATGGGGTTCGCAATGACGATCGATAGGGCGTACATATCCTCCGTACCCTCCGGTAAACGTTGCAGTATTACCTATCAATAGGTGTGGACGGAGCCTATCATTCACTCCTAACTCCTCACTCCTCACTTGCGATTGAGCATTAAATCTCAACCGTACCCTCAAAGACCGTGGACGCGGGGCCGGTCATGATGACGGTATCGTCGGTATAGCGGATGACCAGATCGCCGCCGCGCAGGTGCACGGTGATGTCGTCGCCCTTTTTGCAGTAACCGTTCAGGCACGCCGCTACGGCGGTCGCGCAGGCGCCGGTGCCGCAAGCCCAAGTCTCGCCCGAACCGCGCTCCCATACACGCATCTGCAGGGTACGGTCGTCGATGACCTTGACGAACTCCGTATTCACCCTCTCGGGGAAAATGGGGTGGTTCTCAAAATGCGGGCCGATCTTCTCGAGGTCGAGGCTGTCCACATCGTCCACGAAGGTCACGCAGTGCGGGTTGCCCATCGAAACGGCGGTGATGTTCCATGTCTTGCCGTCTACCTCTAAGGGCGCGTCGATCATCCTGTCGCCGTCGTATTTGACGGGGATGTCGGCGGAGCGCAGGATCGCCGCCTCCATATCGACGCGGGCGGACTGCACCTTGCCGTCCTTTACGGTCAGCTCCAGCGTTTTGATGCCGCTGAGCGTATCGATCGTGATGGTGGTTTTCCCGGCGGGGACAAGCCCCTTGTCATAGACGAACTTGCCGACACAGCGGATGCCGTTGCCGCACATCTTGCCCTCACTGCCGTCGGCGTTGAAGATCCGCATCTTCGCGTCGGCGAC
Source organism: uncultured Ruminococcus sp. (assembly GCA_902764715.1). Taxonomy (GTDB): domain Bacteria; phylum Bacillota; class Clostridia; order Oscillospirales; family Acutalibacteraceae; genus Ruminococcoides. Next base: position 6,644 of record CACWXE010000061.1, read on the forward strand.
GTCGGACGGACACACGAGGATGATGCCGTCGCCGCCGATACCGGTGCGGCGGTCGCTCAGACGGATCGCGAGCTGCTCCCAATCCTCCTCGGGTTGGTCAAATGTGCTGATATATACATAGTCGTTCGAGATGCCGTGCATCTTGGTAAAACGCAGTTTTTTCATAAAATCACCCTTTCGGGTCAATTATACAGAGATTTGGGCGCAAAGTCAACAAAGCGATTCGGTTGAGATTGCCACAGGACGCATATTGATCGTCATTGCAAGGAGGAATCTCATTCCGACGCGGCAATCTCAACCTTAGCTTAATGCGTCCTTCGCAATGACATTTAGATGAAACTGCGTGGTTTTAGTTGACACGGGCGACGGAATCGAATATACTTTATTATGAATAATTAGGAATTAGTAACGCAAAAATGCGTTTCCCTCAATTCCTAATTCCTAACTCCTAATTCCTAATTGACACGGAGGTCACCTATGATAGATGTACCCGGCATTTTTGCCTCAAATGTATTCAACGACGAAAAGATGCGCGTGCGGCTGACGCAGGAGGTCTATGACTCCTACCGCGAGAGCATCGAGAACGGTACGCCGCTCGATATCAAGGTCGCCAACGACGTCGCCGACGCGATGAAGGAATGGGCGATCGAGAAGGGCTGTACCCACTACACCCACTGGTTCCAGCCGATGACCGGCATCACCGCCGAAAAGCACGACAGCTTCATCTCCCCTCACGCGGACGGCCATGTCATCATGGAGTTCTCGGGCAGGGAGCTGATCAAGGGCGAGCCCGACGCGTCCTCCTTCCCCTCCGGCGGCATCCGCGCCACCTTTGAGGCGCGCGGCTATACCACATGGGATCCCACCTCGCCCGCGTTCGTCAAGGACAATACCCTGTGCATCCCCACCGCGTTCATGTCCTATACCGGCGACGTGCTGGACAAAAAGACGCCCCTGCTGCGCTCGATGAACCGCATCAATCACGAGAGCGTGCGCATCCTGCACCTCTTCGGCAAGACCGACGTCACCCGCGTGGACGCGACCGTCGGCCCCGAGCAGGAGTACTTTTTGATCGACAAGGACGTTTACGAACGCCGCAAGGATCTGAAATATACCGGCCGCACCCTCTTCGGCGCGCGTTCGCCCAAGGGTCAGCAGCTCGACGACCACTACTTCGGCGCGATCAAACAGCGCGTCAAGGCGTTTATGGCGGAGCTGGATGAGGAGCTGTGGAAGCTGGGCATCTACGCCAAGACCGAGCATAACGAGGTCGCTCCCGCACAGCATGAGCTGGCGCCGATCTTCACCACCGTCAACATCGCCGCCGATCACAACCAGCTCACGATGGAGCTGATGAAGCGCATCGCCAGAAAGCACGGCATGGTCTGCCTGCTGCATGAAAAGCCCTTCAAGGGTGTGAACGGCTCCGGTAAGCACAACAACTGGTCGCTGTCCACCAACACGGGCGAAAACCTCTTAAAGCCCGGCAAAAAGCCCGAGGAGAACACCCAATTCCTGCTGTTTTTGACTGCCGTCATCACCGCGGTGGACGAATACCAAGACCTGCTGCGCCTGTCTGTCGCGACTGCCGGCAACGACCACCGCATGGGCGGTGATGAAGCGCCGCCGTTCATCATCTCGATGTTCTTGGGCGACGACTTAGAGGCGATCGTCGAGGCGATCATCAACCGCGAGGAGTACGAGAGTCAGGGCAAGGTCGTCATGAATACGGGCGCCGAGACGCTGCCCGAGATCCGCAAGGATACCACCGACCGCAACCGTACCTCGCCCTTCGCGTTTACGGGCAACAAGTTTGAGTTCCGCTCCCTGGGTTCGGCGCTGAACATCTCCTGCCCCAACATCATGCTCAACACGATGGTCGCGGATGTGCTGTCGAGCTTCTCCGACGAGCTGGAGAACGCGGCTGACTTTGACGCCGCGGTACGCCGCCTGATCCGCAAGAATCTCAAAAAGCACCGCCGCATCATCTTCAACGGCGACGGCTACACCGACGAGTGGGTCGCCGAGGCGGAACAGCGCGGTCTGCTCAACCTGACATCGACCCCCGAGGCGCTGAAAAAATATACCCTCAAAAAGAATCTCGACCTCTTCAAGCGCAACAGCATCTTCAATGAGACCGAGGTCAAGGCGCGTCAGGAGATCCTTCTTGAAAACTACATTAAGATTATCGACCTCGAGGCGCTGACGATGCTCGATATGGCGAAGAAGGACATCTTCCCCGCCGTATCCGCCTTTACCGGCGAGCTCGCCGAGACCAGCCGCGGAAAACGCGCGGTGTCCTCCGATGATATCCGTGTGGACGCCGAGGTCAAGCTGCTCTCGAAGCTGAGCGATCTGCTGTCACAGTTCAGCGACAAGACTGACGAGCTGGATTCCAAGGTCGGCGGCTCCATCGCCTACCGCAAGAATATCCAGAGCCACGCCGAATACTGCTGTAACGAGATGCTCTCGACCATGTCCGAGCTGCGCGCCATCTCCGACGAGATGGAGATGTGCACCGACAGCAAGCACTGGCCCTATCCGAGCTACGGTCAACTGCTGTTCAGCGTACAGTAGTCAATGGTTTCTCCCTTCGGTCGATCATTAATACAATTCCTCAGTCTCGGCTCACCCGCCTCGACAGCTCCCTTTCCCAAAGGGCGCCTTTGGTTGAGATCGGACACATACATCTTTCTCTCGCAATGACAATGATTATCAGAAAAATCCCCTGCATCCGCAAAAGCGTTTGCAGGGGATTTTTATGTCCGGCTCGCTCAACAAGAGTCAACAAAACCAACAAGTGTCAACAAATGTTAACAAAATAAGCAATTGGTTTTTTATTAAGCAAAATAAGCTAAGAGAAAGAAAAGAAAAAGAATAAAGAAAAAGAGAATGATAATGAAATGAGAAAGGAAAAGATAAGCAGGTCGACTTTTCAACATATCAACACATTTTCCACATAGTTATCAACATGAAGAAAAATCGAGGTATTGTCATTTCGAGGGAGCGAGCGGCAGTAGCTCACTGTTCAAGTCATGAATAACATGGGGATTGCCACAGCCTGCCGTTTCACGACACCTCCCTGACGGGAGGCTTCGGGCTTCGCAATGACACTGTTATTGTTATGTCGATTGATTCGGCTCCCCCCCAAGAGGAAGGCTATACAAATCTGCAATATCACAAAAGCCCCATACGCATGGTTGCGTACAGGGCTTATCATTGGACGATCAAATTATCAGTTTCTTCTGAGCATGGAGCTGACCTTGCCGAGATAACCCAGATAGAGGATATAGGCAATGACGGTCAGGATCACGATGATGATGGCGACGATCATGGTGATCGTATTGACGATGTTCTCGCTGACAAACAGTCTGAGCACTCTGCCGCCGATGACCAGCGCGATGTTCAGGCTGAATACGGTGCCGATGATCTTGTTGATGGTGCTGCCGCGGGATTCGAGATCATCTCTGCGGCAACGATAGGACAGCTCGCACAGTCCGTTGATCGTGGACGTCATCACGAGCAGCTGCATCAGCTCCGATACGGCGATCACGATGGTGTAGATCCATTCCATTACGACGCTCGTCTGGTTCTGTAAAAAGCCGGCGATCACATAGAGGACGACCCCGATGACCGCGTAGATGATAGCGCGGGTGAAGTATTCTTCGTCACCTGCCGCCTGGATATAGCCGATGATCTTGAGCAGACCCGAGAGCAGCAGCAGTGCCGCCGCCACGATAAAGCCGATCAGAACGATCTGTGAGGACGAGTTATTGCCTTCAAAGCTGAAATTGTCGATACCGCCCGCCTGTGTAACGATCACGTACAGAATACCTCCGATTACGCCGCTGATCAGGGTAAAGAGCTCCGCGATAAAGATTTTTGTCACGCCTTTTCTGGCTTTGGGAAACATCATAATCGTACTCTCCTTTCTATGTTGATTCTATCATAATATAAATTTGAGGAAAAATCAAGAGTTGAGGGGGAGTGGTTAGAAGTGAGGAGTTAGGAGTGAGGAGTTGATGGCGGTCGAAGTCCGCGCCCATTGATAGACTTTTGGGTTGACATATTTAACCATATACAATCCAAAACACTGCGTGTTTTGATTTTTACCAGCCTTCCCCTTGGGGGGAACGAGAACTGAAGACTGAAAAATGAAAACTGAAGAATGAATAATTTCGGGAAACACTACGTGTTTTGGTGTTTATCAGCCTTCCCCTTGGGGGGAAGGTGGCTCGGCGTATGCCGAGTCGGATGAGGGGCTGTGTTTTCCGAAAGATCATCTTTACAAAGAGAGTGGGGCATTTCTGCAATTCTCGGTAAACACACAGCCTCACCGAGTCCGACATCAATAGGAGAGGTTGTCCCCTCATCCGTCTCCCGTTGGTCGACACCTTCCCCCCGAGGGGAAGGCTTTTTTCACAGTATGTCACAGTGGCATAGATAAAAGCGCACGCGCCCCCGAGGGGAAGGTTTTTTTAAAACTGAAAGGAGAGTGCGTAATTGCACCCTCCCTTGTTGATTGATTATTTGTTTCAGTATTTTTCTACTTCCGACCCGCCGTTGATGTAAGGTTTCGTATCAACTACCCCTGCAAAAGGCGGAACAAAGACACACGTGTCAGCGGTTAAGATTGCCACGGGGCTATGCCCCTCGCAATGACTATTTTGAATAAAGCGGCGCGCCGCTCAGCGGTCTTCTCGGAAGTAGGAGAGTCCCAATGCCTCGGGCGGCTGATTCTCGCGCTTGTTGCGCATGGAGTTGACGATCAGCACCAGTACGGTGACGAGGTAGGGAGCCATTTTGATCAGCTCCTGTGTGCTCATGTCCACGGGGATGAACGGGAAGAACTGGTTGAGGTAGTTGTGGATGATGTACAGTCCGCCGAACAGGATGGAGCCGATGATGGCGAAATTCGGCTTCCAGACGGTGAAGATAACCAGCGCGATCGCCAGCCATCCGCGGTCGCCGAAACCGTCGTTCGACCATACGCCGCTGACATAGTCCATAACGTAGTACAGTCCGCCCAGACCCGCGATCATACTGCCGATGCAGGTGGCGAAATACTTGTAGCGAGTGACGTTGACGCCCGCCGCGTCCGCGGTAGCCGGGTTCTCACCGACAGCGCGCAGATTCAGACCGGCACGCGTCTTTTTCAGGAACAGCGAGGTCACGATCGCGAGGATCACCGCGAGATACGCGAGGAAGCCGTAGCTGAGGAATATCTCGCCGAACCAGCCTAAGCTGTCCGCAATGGGCAGGTGGGCGGAGAAGAATTTTGAGGTAGTGCTCAGGGTGATGGACGGCACATCAGCGCCGACGATCTTGATCAGCGAGCCGCCGAAGAAGTTGCCCAGACCTACGCCGAAGGTGGTGATGGCGAGACCGGTGACGTTCTGGTTGGCACGCAGGGTGGTGGTCAGGAAGGAGTAGATCAGACCCATGATCAGCGAGCCGATCAGACTGCACAGCAGCGGGATCATGATCGCTAAAAAGGGATTCGCCATGTTCTTGTCGGGCAGGGAATTTTCGTACATAAAGGCGCCGATAACGCCGGAGATACCGCCGACGTACATCACGCCGGGGATACCGAGGTTGAGGTTACCGCTCTTCTCGGTGACGATCTCACCGGTAGCGCCGAACAACAGCGGGATGCCCTGCATCACCGCGCGATGGATAAAGGCTACGATCATTTGCTCTCAACCTCCTTCGCGTGTGTTCTCTTGATACTGTAATTGATAAAGAACTCGGAGCCGATGATGAAGAAGATGATGATACCGGCAATGATCTCCGAGAAAGAGGTGTTGAGTCCGAATACGGTGGAGATCTCTTTCGCGCCCAGCTCCATGAACACGAGCAGCAGTGAGGTCAGCACCATGAACAGCGGGTTGAACTTGGCGAGCCAGGATACCATGATCGCGGTGAAGCCTCTGCCCGCGGCAGTGTTGGGGGTGATGGTATGGTCGGTACCGGATACCAGCAGCATACCCGCGACGCCGCATAACGCGCCGGAGATCAGCATGGTGCGGATGATGACCTTCTTGACGTTGATACCGGCATAACGAGCGGTGTTGATGCTCTCGCCGACGACGGAGATCTCATAGCCCTGCTTGGAGCGGTTGAGGTAGAAGTACATCAGCACGGTCAGCACGGCGACGATGATGATATTGAGCAGATAACCGTATTTGTCGATGGATGAAGGCAGATTCAGCCAGCCGGCATGGTTATCGGTATTGATGGTATTGATGACGTTGTTGCCCTTGTTGGACGACCAGATATAGGTGAAGTAGGAGACGATCTGGATCGCGATATAGTTCATCATCAGGGTGAAGAGGGTCTCGTTGGTGTTCCAGAACGCCTTGAACACCGCGGGGATCACGCCCCAGATCGCGCCGCAGAGGATGCTGACGACGATGACCAGCGGCAGTACCACGGGTGCGGGGAGCTTGTGGCCGAGCAGCAGCATGACCGCTGTCGCGCCCAGACCGCCCATCAGCACCTGACCCTCGGCGCCGATGTTCCAGAATCGCATCTTGAACGCGGGCGTCACGGCGAGCGATACGCACAAAAGCATCGCGACCTCCTGCAGCAGCACCCACACACGGCGCGCGGAGCCGACAGCGCCCTTGACCATGGTGCCGTAAATCGCAAGGGGATTATCGCCTGTTACCGCGACGATGATGATCGCGCAAACGACCAGTGAGGCGAGAACGGACAGGATACGGATCAGCCATGACTTCCATTTCGGCATATCCGTGCGCTTCACGATATGGAACGGCTTCTCGCGGGAGCTCGCTTCCTTAGTGACTGCTTTCGTTGTTGTCATCCTTCTCACCCTCCTTTTCTTCTGTATTCAGATTGGTCATCAGCAGACCGACCTCTTCCTTGGTGGCGGTCCTGCCGTCGACGACGCCGTTGAGCTTGCCGCCGCACAGTACCGCGATACGGTCGCACAGCGCCAGCAGTACGTCGAGATCCTCGCCGACATAGATGACGGCGACGCCCTTTTTCTTTTGCTCATTGAGCAGTCGGTAGATGGTATAGGATGTGTTGATATCCAGTCCGCGCACCGCGTACGCCGCCATCAGCACCGTAGGATCGGACGCGATCTCTCTGCCGACCAGTACCTTCTGTACGTTACCGCCGGAAAGCTTGCTGACCGGAGTGGAGATGCCGGGGGTGACGACCTCGAGCTCATCCTTGACCTTGTTCGCCAGATCGCGCGGGGACTTGCGGTCAGTGAAGGGGCTGTGACCCTTCTCATAGGAGCGCAGCATCATGTTGTCGGACATGCCCATCGCACCGACCAGACCCATACCGAGTCGATCCTCGGGCACGAAGGAGAGCGCTACGCCCAGCTTCTTGATATCGGAAACGGATTTGCCGACGAGCTCCACTTCTTTGCCGGTCTCGGGATCGATATAGGTGATGGAGCCGCCGTCCTTAGCCGCCTGTAAGCCCGCGATCGCCTCTAAGAGCTGTTTCTGTCCGGAGCCGGAGATACCCGCGATACCGAGGATCTCGCCGCCGTACGCCTCAAGGCTGACGTCATCCAGCGCGGTCACGCCGTACTTATCGAGACAGGTCAGGTGCTTGACAGAGAGGCGCAGCTTCTTATCCTCGACTTCGGGACGGTCGATGTCCAACTCGACCTTCTGACCAACCATCATATCGGTCAGGGACTGGACGGTCGCCTCGCTCGTTTTGACGGTGTCGATATATTCGCCCTTGCGCAGGATGGAAACGCGGTCGGAGATCGCAAGGACTTCGTTGAGCTTATGGGTGATGATGATGATGGACTTGCCGTCCGCCTTCATGTTGCGCAGTACGGCAAAGAGCTTGTCCGTTTCCTGCGGGGTGAGGACGGCGGTAGGTTCATCCAGAATAAGGATGTTCGCGCCGCGGTACAGCGCCTTGACGATCTCGAGCGTCTGCTTTTGGGAGACGGTCATGCTGTAGACCTTCTTCTTGGGGTCTACGTCAAAGCCGTAGCGCTCACAGATCTCGGTGATCGCCTTCGCGATCTCTTTTGTGCCGCCGGTGGTTTTTTTGTTCATGCCCAGCGCCACGTTCTCGGTGGCGGAAAAGACGTCGACCAACTTGAAGTGCTGGTGGATCATGCCGATGCCTAAGGCATAGGCGTCCTTAGGCGAGTTGATGTGTACCTCTTCACCGTTGACGAAGATCTCACCGGAATCCTGATGATAGATGCCCGAGAGCATGTTCATCAGGGTCGTTTTACCGGAACCGTTTTCGCCCAGCAGCGCGAGGATCTCTCCGCCCATGATATCCATCGAGACGTCCTTGTTGGCAACGACCTTGCTGCCGAACGCCTTGGTGATATGGCGGAAGCTGACTGCCGCTTTATTTTCCAAAGAATCTTCCCCCTCTTTTTCAATTAGGAATTAGGAATGAGGAATGAGGAATTGTCAAAACAGAAATGCTCCTGCTTGCGTATTGAGATAAGAGTTTGGAGGAATCTGTGTGAATTCCTAACTCCTAATTCCTAATTACTAATTAGATGAATAAACCACGTAAAGGGAAGCCGTGAAAACAGCTTCCCTTTACGATATTAGAGCATTAAATTAGAACTTGGTGTTCAGCAGGGTGATGCCGTCGATGTCCAGAGCAAAGTAAGGAGCAGAACGGTATTCGGACTCGTGGAAGTAACCGTCAG
>CACWXE010000062.1 GCA_902764715.1 uncultured Ruminococcus sp.
TCAGCGAGCTTTTGCCGACGTTCGGTCTGCCGATGACAGCCACAGAGATGACCTCGGGGTCAGCTTCTTCCTCTGTATAGCTTTCCAGCTCCCTGAACACGGCGTCCAGAAGATCGCCCGTACCGTGTCCATGAACGGAGGATACGGCGATCGGCTCGATCGGGAGCTTGTAGAATTCGTAAAATTCGGGTGGCGGATCGCCGATAGAATCACATTTGTTGACACAAAGAACCAGGGGCTTGTTGCTCCTGATCAGCATATGCGCTACCTCTTCATCGGTAGCGACAAGACCGGATCGGACGTCCGTCACCATGATGATGACGTCCGCGGTGTCGATGGCGAGCTGTGCCTGCTCACGCATCTGGGACAAAATGACGTCGTCCGAAAACGGCTCGATACCGCCCGTATCGATGAGCAGGGCAGCTCTGCCGTTCCAATCCACATCGCCGTAGATACGGTCGCGCGTGACGCCGGGGGTATCGTCAACGATAGAGATACGCTCGCCGACGAGCTTATTGAACAGTGTGCTTTTGCCGACATTCGGTCTGCCGACGATCGCGACTACAGGTTTCGACATCTTCATCCTCCTTCCGTTATTGTCATTGCAGGTCAAAAGGCGACCGCAATCTTAATCGATCTTAACCGATCATTGTCATTGCGAAGCTCCTGACACAAATCGGAGCTATCGCGGAAACATCCTTATTCATCGGTCGTTCCCAGAACGGCGTTCAGCAACATCACGCCGTCGTTATTAATCGGTAAGATCCCGATATGCAACTTCCTCGAAAGATCGTCGATATGGACGTCATCGAGGAAAAGGTCATTTTCAAATCGTAACATCGCCGAGGAAATGAGCAGGGCATCTCCCAGCGGTTTGTTTTTGAGCTGGTGATACAGATCCTGTCCGACGATCAGTCCGCTGACGTTGATCTGCTCACCGAAAAAGTCGTTGACGATCGGGTAGACATTCACCTTCACGCCGGGGAATTTTGTCTGCGCCTCATCCATCAATTCCCTCAGATACGGCGCGGCGGAGGTGCCGCAGGCGATGGATACGGCGCGTTGGATCGAAGCATCCGCCTCGCGCCAATCAAGCTCGTCACGGAAATCCTCACGCAGCTGGGCAATCAGACCGATCCCGTTCTCGATCGCCTCAAAGTCGCCGTAAAACGACGCGTCGGGGATATCATAACCCGCCTTGATGTACAATTCATCGGCGGCGTAGGCAATGCGCTTACCGCGTGTTTCCATACACATTTCGCCGAATTCTTCGAGGATATCCACGGTCTCGCGCGCTTTCTCAACGGTAAATGGCGTCAGCTCCGCCAGACCATCGCGGTATTTGGTGATCCCGACCGGCACCACGCCGATCAGGTTGACGTTCAACTCATACAGATCGCGCAGGGATCGCTTGAGCTCTTCCCCGTCGTTCCAGCCGGGGCAGCAGACGATCTGGGTATTGATCGCGATATTGTGCTCCGACAGGCGCACGTTGATGGGGCTGATGTGCATCTTGATAATACGGCTGATCTCATGCTCGGTCAGGTTGGTGAGCGTGACATAATTGCCGAACAAAAAGGACAGACGGCTGTCGTCATCCTTGAAATACAGGCTCTCGCGCATCCCCTCGGGAAGCTGATCGATAAAGCAGAAAATGCACTTATTGCGGCAGGATTTCTCCTTATCCATCAGATAGGTGTCAAATTCCAGACCCAGCTCCTCATACTCGGGCTTACGCACCTTGACGGTATGCACCTGACCCTTGCGGTCACGGATTTTTAATTCTAAATCAGAATTAAGCTGATAAAAACGATAGTCGAGCACATCGACGATCTCGTTCCCGTTGATCGACAGCAGGGTGTCCCCCGCCTCACAGCCCGCGCGGTAGGCATAGCTGTTACGGTATACGTCTTTAATTGTAACAGCCATAAAAACCTCCAAAAGCCTTCCCCTCGAGGGGAAGGTGGGCTTTTTGGCTCAAAAGCCAAAAAGGTCGGATGAGGTGGAAACGCTTCAAACAAAAAGATTTTATTGATAAAGCAGAAATGTTTCCACCTCATCCGTCAACGATGTTGACACCTTCTCCTCAAGGAGAAGGCTGAAAAACAAAAGGGCGACCGGAAATATTCCGCCCGCCGCCGTTGTTCAAAAAAATTGATTAGTCCTCGTCTACAGCGATGACCTGTCTGCCGTTGTATTTGCCGCAGTTGGGGCAGACTCTATGGGGAGCCTTATACTCACCGCACTCAGGGCAGATAGACAGAGCAGGAGCCTGGAGCTTCCATACATTGGATCTTCTCTTCATCTTACGAGCATGTGAATGTTTTCTTGCCGGTACAGCCATGAAAAACCCTCCTTACATAATATAGGTTTAGATCACGGAGGAATTCTCCGCGATATTATTTACTCTAATAATGCTTTTAACGCCTCAAGCCGTGGGTCGATCTCTCTCTTATCACAGCCGCAGTCACCCAAGTTAAGATTATGTCCACATTTTTGACAGAGACCTTGACAGTCTCCCTTGCAAAGGAACTTGGTCGGCAGCTCTAACAGGATATCGGACGAAGCAAGCTCGTCTAGATCCAGGCTCAGGTCGGGCGCTTCGATGTAGTCGTCGTTGAAATCCTCCTCCAGATTCTCGATGATCTTGTGAGAGAAGTGATATTCCATACGGCGCTCGATGGGCACAAGGCATCGGCTGCAGGAGGTGTGGTACTCAAATACGGTACAAAGCTCCAGCGTGACCATGCCCGCCTTATTCTCAACATGCGCGTGAAGCTCGACAGGTGAAGTGAATGGATGTTCACCCGCGATCTCAACATCACTGAGCGAGAGTGTATCACTGACGTCTTTAGAGGCACCGTCGGATACGAAAATGTCTTTCAAATCTAACAGCATAACTCCTCCGAAATCAAAACGCAGTTATCTACATTAAAACGCTATTTGATATTATAATAAAACCACCGGACTTTGTCAAGTAAAATCTTGTAATTCGTCAGGTTTTTTCCGTATTTTGTTTGACTCTCGCCGGGATACGCGTTCCCGACCGCGATCATCGGTCGTCTGTCGCGCACAGGTGGCGTACGGGTGGAGCAGGATCGCACAAGTCCACCACAGAAAAACCGCGTAACCAAGCCGTTTTTCGGCGATCAGGTGGAGTTGGTGGACTTCTTTTCACTTTATCTTTATCCCTATTCATCGTCACGCGGTTATAATACCGTCACGCAATGATATACCGACTTTGAATAACGCCTGTGAATTCCTATTCACTCCACCAAGTCCACCACAGGACACGTAAATCCGCATAAACAGTGTGTTTCATCGTGGTGGAGACGGTCAAACGCACTCCACCTTACTCCACCTTACTCCCCCAACTCCGCTGTGACTGTGCATTGGATCATAAAAGACGCCGAGGGTTTTTGCGGAAATGTCCGCGCGTCATCCCGACAAAAAAAGCCGCCCCGAACGGAGCGGCTATGGATCGGTGTCTTATGCTCAGATCTCTTCGCAGACAGCCTTGAGGCCTGTGGGAAGATCAGCCTCGGCAGCGGATACCAGCAGAGTGATATGCGCCTCGCTCTCCTTGGAGAGCGCGTCGAGCTTGGTGATGAATTCCTCGATACCCTCAACGCCCTGGGGAGCGATCTTGAAGGTAGAATCAACAAAGATATCGGTAACGTCATAGTTGCCCGCGCAGATACCGCTGATGAAGCCGAGAAGCATCTCATAACCCTTGACGCCGTAAACGTCGGTGTCGATCAGACGAGCCTTGTGGGTCACGTCATAGGTCAGTCCCGCGCCCTTTTCGATAACGACAACGTTACCGCTGGAGTTCGCGACAGCCTCGTTAGCGAGCTGGATGAGCTTTTTGGTCTTGCCGGAGCCTTTCTTACCAATAATTAATGTAACCATTTTAATCATTCCTCCTGTTTTTTATATACAGTCTGTTAGTACAGAAAAATTACTTTAATCTTGCCTCAAGAGCAGCCTTCTGATCCTCATAGCCGGGCTTGCCGAGCAGAGCGAACATATTCTTCTTGTAGCTCTCTACGCCGGGCTGGTTGAAAGGATTCACGCCGAGGATGTAGCCGGAGATCGCGCAAGCCTTCTCGAAGAAGTAGATCAAATAACCGAGGTTATACTCGTCCATCTTGTCGACGGTGAGTACGACATTGGGAACGCCGCCGTCGTTGTGCGCCAGCACGGTACCCTCAAACGCCTTGCGGTTGACGAATTCCATCGTCTTGCCGGACAGGAAGTTCAGACCGTCCACATTCTCGGGATCGGTGCCGAGCTTGATCTCTCTCTGCACACTGTCAAAGAGCACGACGGTCTCAAAGAGATTGCGTCTGCCGTCCTGGATGTACTGACCCATAGAGTGCAGGTCGGTGGAGAAGATAACGGACGCCGGGAAGATACCCTTCTGATCCTTACCCTCGGATTCACCGTACAGCTGCTTGAACCACTCGTTCATCAGGGTGAACGCGGGCTCGTAACTGACGAGGATCTCGGTGGTCTTGCCCTTGTTGTAGAGCATATTGCGGATCGCCGCGTACTTGTAGCAATCGTTCTTGTCAAGATCGGGATCGGCAAACTTGTCCTGCGCGTCACGAGCACCCTGCATCAGCGCGTCGATATCCGCGCCGGATACCGCGATCGGCAGCAGACCGACTGCGGTCAGAACGCTGTAGCGTCCGCCGACGTCATCCGGAACGACGAAGGTCTCATAGCCCTCACGGTCGGCGAGCTGCTTTAAGGTGCCGCGCGCCTTATCGGTGGTGCAGAAGATACGATCCTTCGCGCCGTCCTTGCCGTACTTCTTCTCGAGCATCTCGCGGAATACGCGGAACGCGATCGCGGGCTCGGTGGTCGTGCCGGACTTGGAGATCATATTGATGGAAACATCCTTGCCCTCACAGATCTCGAGCAGCTCAGCCAGCGCGTTGGAGCTGATGGAGTTGCCGGTATAGTAGATCTGCGGTGTGTCCTTGCACAGCGCGTTGTAGTTCGGGGACTTGATGAATTCGATAGCGGCACGGGCGCCCAGATAGGATCCGCCGATACCGATGACAACGAATATATCGGAATTTGACTTGATCTTCTCCGCGGCGACTTTGATGCGCGCGAATTCGTCCTTGTCATAGTCAGTGGGCAGGTTCAGCCAGCCGATAAAGTCGTTGCCGAGACCCTTGCCGGAATGAAGCGCTTCATGAGCGGCTTTGACGGCAGGGGCGATACCGACATATTCATCGGAACCTAAAAAGCCCTGTAAATGTTTATCACTAAGAGTTGTAGGCATAAATACCCTCCTTATAATTCCCAAGAAGAAATATAGTGTATTCATGTTTCTTTGCAGGAAATATACACACTTCTTCTTATATGATTAATAGCATTATACTATATTTCGGCGGGCATTGCAACATTTTTATCCGATAAATTGTGAATGAATTCTAAATTTAGAAGGAACGCAAACCAATGACACAAGATGTTGAGGGCGCTTGCGCCTTTTTATTTGTCAATCGGAAAAAACTTCTCCTCAGGGGGGAGTAATGAGAACTGAAGACTAAAGATTGAAAACTGAAAAATGAATAATTTCGGGGGCGCGTGCGCCCTTGTTTTTGTCTATCGGATAAGCCTTCCTTATATAAAAGCCTTCCCCTCGGGGGGAAGGTGGGCAATTTGCCATAGCAAATTGGTCGGATGAGGGGCATACTTATCCGAATGATCATTTTATCAAAGAGTGCGTAGCATTTCCGTTATTCTCGGTAAACACACAGCCTCACCGAGTCTGACATCTACAGGAAAGGTTATCCCCTCATCCGTCACCTCTGGTGACACCTTCCCCCCGAGGGGAAGGCTTTTATATCTGTTACAGCTTCACCATCGACTGAAACAGCAGTTTCAATATACTGCCGAAATCCTTTTCCTCCACATCCTCATCCGCTGTGATATCGAAGGACGCGATCTCCTCGTCGCCGAGGGTGAAGCGCAGACTGCCGATCACATCGCCCTTTGTGACAGGGGCGGTGATGGCCTCCGGGATCTCCAAAGTCTGCTTCAATCCCCCGCCCTCACCCTTAGGAACGGTGAGATAGGCGGAATCGTCGCATGAGATCGTCACGGAATTTTGCATACCGCCCTCCACGGTGATCGGAGAAAGCTCCTCCTGCAAGCGCAGCTCCCGCGTTTCGAAATTCGCGAACCCGTAATCGAGCAATGCCGCCGCGTCCTTGAAGCGACCTTTTCCGGAATCCGCGCCCAACACCACCGCGATCAGGCTCAGTCCGTTACGCTGTGCCGTCGCCGAGATACACGAGCCCGCGTCGCCGGTCGTACCGGTTTTCAGCCCCGTGATGCCATCATAGCTTTTGAGTAGCTTATTGGTATTGACGATCTGGGTCTCTCCCCCGCGCAGCTCGTCGATCCAGATGGAGGTATAGTCATAGATCTTCTCGTGCCTGATCAGCTCGCGCGACATCAAAGCGACGTCATACGCCGAGGTGATGTGACCCTCCTCATCCAAACCGTTGCAGTTCTTGAAGGTGGTATCGGTCATCCCGAGCGCGGCGGCTTTGTCATTCATTGCCGCGACAAAATCCTCTTCACTGCCGCAGACGAATTCTGCCAGCGCGACAGCCGCGTCATTGGCGGAGGCGACGGCGGTCGCCTTGATCATATCATCCACGCTCATCTGCTCACCCTCTTCGAGCCAGATATCGGAGCCGCCCATCGACGCGGCGTGCGCGGACGCGGTCACCACATCGTCCAGACGGATCCTGCCGCTGTCGACCGCCTCCATCACGAGCGTCAACGTCATCACCTTGGTGATGGACGCGCAGGCACGCTGTTCATGCGCATTTTTCTCGAAAAGAATTTTACCCGAGTTCGCGTCCATCAACACCGCCGCGGGTGACGGGATATCGCTCTCGCTCAGTGCGCTGACGGAAACGGTCAAAGACATAATCATCAATGCAGCCAATGTGATCGCAACAAGTCTTTGCATTTTTCTGTTGCAACCCTCCGCCCCTTTCGGGGCACCTCCCTTAGGAAAGGGAGGCTTTATGATACTATAATACCATAATCTGTTATCATTTTCATCCATAAAAAGCACCTCTCTCATTATGTCTATGAGAGAGGTGTGTGTTTCATGATAATATTATATCGTTGAATGAGTTGAGATCGCCACGGAACCGTTTTGACGCGGTTCCCCGCAATAACAATTATACTTCGTCCAATAAGCAAACAGCTGTCGCGGATATGCCCTGCATCGAGCCGGTGAAGCCTAAGCCTTCTTCCGTGGTCGCCTTGACACTGACGGCGCTCTTCTTCAAGCCGCAGGCTACCGCGATATTGGAGCGCATCTCGTCGATATACGGCGCGAGCTTCGGCGCCTGGGCGCAGACGGTGCAGTCGATGTTATGGGGCTTGAAGCCGTTTTCCTCGATCAGACCGACCACATCCCAAAGCAGCTTGGTGCTCTCGGCGTCCTTGTACTTCGGATCGGTATCGGGAAAATGCTTGCCGATATCGCCGAGAGCCGCCGCGCCCAGCAGCGCGTCCATCACGGCGTGGAGCAGTACATCCGCGTCGGAATGACCGTCCAGCCCCATCTCATACGGGATCTCGACGCCGCCGAGGATCAAATCTCTGCCCTTTTTAAAACGATGCACATCATATCCGTGTCCGATTCTCATAAAGTCACAGCCTTTCTTTGCCTTTTTTGTAACCAATATAATCATCAAGCTAAGAAAAAGAATCTCGCTGACGCTCGAGCAATTATGCAATCCCTCAGTCTTTTTATCAGTTTGAGCCCTCCTAGCGGAGGCAGCAGACCCTTTTGTCCGCATTGCGGACATTTCCCCTAGCAGGGGAATCTCCTTTCCCAAAGGGAGCCTAACATATGATTATTTTCTCTTTTTCAGCAACGCTTCCGCCAGCGTGATATCCACCGGTGTGGTGAGCTTGATGTTGGAGTACTCGCCGCGGATCAAACGCACCTTTTCGCCGATCGCTTCGACCATCGAGCAGTCGTCCGTGACGGCGAGCTGATTTGCTTCCGCGTGATCCATCGCGCGGCGGTAAAGCTCTTTTTCAAACACCTGAGGCGTCTGTACCGACCACATGGCGGAGCGGTCGGGCGTAGATAAGATCACGCCGTTTTCATCGATCATCTTGACGGTGTCCGTCACAGGCGTACCGGGCGCCGCGGCGTTACATTCAAATGCCGCGTTCAGCACCTTTTCGATCTGCTCGGGCGTGATCAGTACTCTCGCGCCGTCGTGGATCGCGTAATGGGTCACGCGCTTATTAGCGGCACGGATGCCGCGCTTGACGCTCAAAGTACGGGTCGCGCCGCCGGAGGTGACGGAACTGACCTTCTTGAAGTTAAAGGCGATATGCGCGATACTGTCGATGTCGGCGGATCGCGCCACGACGATGATCTCGTTGATCAGGTTGCAATCCTGAAACGCCTTCAATGTATATTCGATCGCCGCGTGACCGTTGAGGGGGATCAGCTGCTTGGACATCTTGAAGCCCATGCGGGTGCTGTCACCCGCCGCAACGATGATCGCGGAGGTAAATCTGTCCGACATATTATACCTGCTCCAACGCCTGCTTGAGATCCGCGATGATATCCTCGGGATCCTCGATACCGACGGACAAACGCACCATGTTCGGCGCGATGCCGGCTTCGATCAGCTGTTGATCGGTGAGCTGACGATGGGTCGTGGACGCGGGATGGAGCACACAGGTACGGGCGTCGGCGACATGGATGACGATCTTCGCAAGCTTGAGCCCTTCCATAAAGCGCACAGCGCCCTCTTTGCCGCCCTTGAGGCAAACGGAGATAACGCCGCAGGAGCCGTTGGGCATATACTTCTTCGCGATATCGTAATACTGATTGGATTTAAGACCCGGGTAATTGACCGACTCGACCTTGTCATGGTTCTCAAGGAACTCGGCGGCGGTCTGCGCGTTGGAGCAATGGCGCGCCATTCTCAGCGCCAGTGTGTCCAGACCGAGGTTGAGCAGGAACGCGTTCTGCGGTGACTGCTGCGCGCCGAAGTCACGCATGAGGTGGGTACAGCACTTGGTGATGTACGCCGCCTTGCCGAACTGGTCGGTATAGACAACGCCGTGATAGGTCTCATCGGGCGTGGTGAGCATCGGGAAATCGCCGCTTGTCCAGTCAAAGTTGCCGGAATCGACAACAACGCCGCCCAGTGCGACAGCGTGACCGTCCATATACTTGGAGGTAGAATGAACAACGATATCGGCGCCCCACTCGAAGGGACGGCAGTTGATCGGAGTCGCGAAGGTGTTGTCCACGATCAGCGGCACATGGTGCGCGTGAGCGACCTTAGCGAACAGCTCGATATCGACAACATCCAGAGAGGGATTGGTGACGGTCTCGATGAACACCGCCTTGGTGTTGGGTTGAAACGCCTTGTCAAGCTCCTCGGCAGTGATGACGGGGCTGACAAAATCGAACGCGATACCGAGATCACGCAGGGTCTTGTTGAACAGATTAAAGGTGCCGCCGTAGATCGCGGCGGAAGCGATAACATGATCGCCCGCCTTGGCGATATTGGTGATACTGATGAGGGACGCTGCCTGTCCGGAAGCTGTCAGCATCGCGCCGACGCCGCCTTCGAGCGCGGCGATCTTGCTCGCGACGGTGTTGAGGGTGGGATTCGCCAGACGGGTGTAGAAGCAGCCGTCCGCTTCCAGGTCGAACAGCTTGCCCATGGTCTCGGCGCTGTCGTAAACAAAGGTCGTGCTCTGAACGATCGGCAGAACGCGAGGTTCGCCGTTCTGCGGTTCATAGCCTGCCTGTACGCATTTTGTATCGATTTTCATATCATTTACCTCCAAAAAATGATTAATATATTTTTACATTATATGAGGGGTGAATCTCTTAACTATCAACCCTCCGCCGTGAACACAGGTGTCCACGGCACCTCCCTTAGGAAAGGGAGGCTTTTTGGTTTCGCAATGACAATTTGTATGGGCTTAAAACAAGCTCTTGAACCAGCTTGTGAGCGCGTCGGTGCCGAACACCGCTAACGCGATCAGCGCCAAAAACACCAGCGCGGTGAGCACCTTGATGGTGGTGCGCAGAGCGGGATTCATGGACTGCGCCTCTTCCCTTTGCGCTTTCAGGTGTTCGATCTGCGCCTTGATCTCGTCCATATGCGGCTCGAGATCATTGTTCAGCGTTTCGATGGCGCCGAGCAGCTCACTCGCCTTGGGCAGAGCGG
>CACWXE010000063.1 GCA_902764715.1 uncultured Ruminococcus sp.
CGCTTTGATGAAATCATCCTTGTTCTGCTCCATTTCATGAAGCTTGGCGATACGCTCCTTGTACTCAAAGATCTTGTCCTTCAGCTCCATGCGCTCCAAACTTTACCGTGTATAAAATAAGTGTTTCATCTATTATATGTCGCAACGAAAGCAAAGGAAATCGCTCGTTCAGCTTATTTTACGGAGGATACTATGTTAAATCTATCGGAGATTGTTCAGTTAAAGCAAGAGCTTGCCGATCGTACCGGCGCGGAATTACATTATCACGACGTTTGTCCGAAACCGTTCTTTGCATTGGAACGATCGGACAGCGAGATCCAAAGCTGTATCACGGAGTTTCTCGACAAGAAGCGTTATGTCCCTCGGTTCTCAAATAACGGACTGCAATTCACTGTGGAGAAAGGATAAGAAATACAGCGCTGACATCGGAAAGAGCAAAAGAGAGCAACAGCACGATGTTAGAGTGCCTTTGCTCCTCGCAATGACTATAAACGATCACACCCGCAACAGTTACGCCGGTTACTGTTGCGGGTGTTGCCGTTCCCTACGCGATCGAAGAATTTATCTATACCTGAGTCCATTTCATCCATACAACAACAGGCTGTACTCTCCATGAGAGCACAGCCTGCTTTTACTTTCCGAACAGATCATATAAAAACGGTGTCCGCGATCACCATCACGCTTCCCGCGACGATGCCGAGCAGGAGGAGGTACTGCTGCTTGCTGACCTTTTCTTTCATAAAGATACGGCCGCCGATCATGACAAAGACCGGATATACCGCAAGCAGCGGATCGGTCGAGACCGAGTTGATCGCCATGGCATAGCTGTAAAACACGATGCCGACATTATCCGCGACCGCGCCGAGGATGCGGGGCGCGCTCTGCTTGGTGAAGGGATTGTAGGGCTTCTTTTCCTTGATCAAGATATAGATCCAGAATCCGAGGGCAAACAACGCGTATTCCATGCCGACGATGATGATGCTGTCACCCTCCGGCATCGAATAGCCGTAGGTCGTGTCCAGACAGATCCCGGTGACGATCGTTTCCAGCGCGTCAATGACAGAGAACAGGACCGGGAAGATCAGCGTGCCTAAGCCCCGGCTCATCCAGCCCGCCTTTTGATACCGCGGATCGTTGCGGTTCTCTCTGTTGCGAACCGTCGACAGCAGGATGATGCTGATCACGATGACCAATATTCCCGCCGTCCGCAGCGGCGTCAACAGTGCGGAAACGGAATCGACTCGTCCGAGGGCAAGGTACATGATGATCAGCAGGATGGTAGATACGCCGCCGCTGATGCCCTCTACGGGAGATTCAACCGTCGCCTCATTATAGACATAGCCTTTGACGGAGATCGTGTTGACGATCGCATATACCACGCCGAACACCGTCATCGGCAAGAATCTTACGGCGCTTTCCCAAATGGTGAACGGTTCGTCGCGTAAGATCAGATAGACGACCGCGATCACGAAAAACACCAATCCGATGCAAACGGAATATTTTAAGCCGATATGCTCCTCTTTTTCTTTCGGAACACCCGCCTTGTAAAGCAGACTTGTCGCCGACCACATCACGATCGCCATGATGACCAGCAACAGCCACAAGAATTGATTCATAAAATGCCTCCGGGATCGGAAAACGCGCTTTCTTCTATATCACGCGCGTTATTTTCTCAGGTACTCCGACGATACCGGGAAGTCAAAATAGGTATCGGGATAGGGTTCGTCAACGAGTGTGAAATGCCACCATTCGCAGTCGATCGGCTCAAAGCCGCCGCGGAGCATGGCACGGCGCAGGAGCATACGGTTCTCATACTGCTCCTGTGTGATACCGCGAAAGTCGGGATGCGACACCTCGCCGAAGCGGTCGAACGGACTGCCCATGTCGAGCTCCTTGCCGGTCGCCATATCCAGCAGGGTCAGATCGATCGTACTGCCGCGGCTGTGGGAGGACTGCTTGGCGATATAGCCCTTCGAGAAGAGCTCCTGCTTTTGAAGATCGGGGTAGAAATACTGCTTCATGCGGATATCCTGATCCTCAATGCCCCACAGGATGAAGTGCTTGACCGCGCTGACGGGACGGTAGGCATCGAACACCTTGAGGCGGTAGCCGTGCACCAGCATCTCCTTGCTGACTGCATTCAGCGCCCTTGCCGCCTCGATAGTCAACAGCGCGCACGGCTCCTCATAGCCGTCGATGCGGTCGCCGATGAAATTATAGGTGGAGAAATAGCGGATCTCCTGGATGATACCGGGCACATGCTCCGAGAGCAGAACAAAGCCCGAGGGATCGTGGATCAGGTCTGTGCGATTGCTTTTCATAAAATCTCCTTGCAGTGAACAAACTGCGGATCAATACCAGTGATAGTGGTAGTACTGATTGTCGCCGCCGGCGAGAAACCAGTTCATCATCATACTGTAGCGCATGGGGGTGATCGCGGTATCATTGTACGCGAATTCGTACTTCATCAGCTGTGTCCAGCTGTCATCGTCGCCGGGGATCTCCTCGACGACCTCGGTGATCCTGCCGCCGTCGCGGGTGGTGACAAAGCGCTTTTCGGCACGCTTGCCATCCTTGCCGAAATCGCCGGTCATCACGCTGATGATCCCATCGTCGTCATAGTCAGCGGTATAGATACCGCGCAGGCGCTGCCACTCCTTTTTGTCGCCGTCCGCCCGGTTGGCATAAACGCCGGAATCGGAGGTGGTTTTGAGCAGACCGTTCTGGGTCGTCACGATCACGGAATCGACCTCTTCATTGGTGACGGCGGGATCATCCCCGCTCTCATCCCTGCGGGTCTCCGTCAACACAAGCGTATAATAATCGTTATCGCCGCCGTACTGATACACCGTCGAAGACGTCTTGGAGGCGGAGACGGTATTGACGGTGGACAGTCTGCCGTTCTGATACTCCGCCGTCGTTTTGGCGCTCGAGGTACTGACCGTTTCAATGCGGGTCAGGGGGTATTCTTCGTCGAAGGTATACGCGCACGCGGTGATTTTAGGATGTTCCTGATCGTCCTCGTTCACGGTGGTGAAGCGAACGGGATAGGTCTTGTCATATTCGATCGTCGTCGTGTTCTGCGGGATCCAGACCCCCTGCGCCGCGTCCTTTTGATAAACCCTGACGCTGCTGACCAAATGATATGGACTATCTGCCGTCTGATCGGCGGTCGCGGTATCGGGTGAGGCACTGTCGGGCGTCGCGCCGCCGCCGCACGCGGTGAGGCTGAGTAATAACGCGGCGATCAACAAGATGATGACGCTCTTCTTCATGGATGTTCCTCCTGTTGAAAGGATTGCTGTTATCAGTATAACAGATTTGCGCCCATAATGCTATAGGGATTTAAGAGAAATGTTCCGCGCAAAAAAGCTTCCTTTTGGAAAGGGAGGCTTGTCACACAGGAAAAGCCCCCCCGGGTTGAGGGGCTTTGTCATCTATTGTTGTTTTTTCGAT
Source organism: uncultured Ruminococcus sp. (assembly GCA_902764715.1). Taxonomy (GTDB): domain Bacteria; phylum Bacillota; class Clostridia; order Oscillospirales; family Acutalibacteraceae; genus Ruminococcoides. The sequence continues at coordinate 3,457 of CACWXE010000063.1, forward strand.
TCCTTGATCACCGCGTTGCAGCGCATGGCAGATGCGAATATGTTCTATCTACGGTTTTCGATATAAGAAACGCCCGTCATTCTGCGGTACGTCATAAATGCCGTACCCTACGGCAAATGTGATTTGCTCCGCGGTAGTTGACATTTATTGGAAACGCTTCGGGAGGGGTCTCCCCGCTGGGGAGGTGCCCGAAGGGCAGAGGGGTGCCGTCTGCGGCTGAGCAACAAGCCCCTCCCCTACATTAAACGTTTCAGCATATTTGTAGGGGAGTGCCTTGGTGCTCCCGCGGCAGGGCGTTTGATAACGAACCATGTTGGTTGAGAAAACGAAACATTTCCGTAGGGACGAGCAATGCTCGTCCGCACGGCAAAAACGTTTCTCCCCTATTTCACGCTTCCGATAACATAAACGTCCGTCATTCTGCGGTACGTCATAAATGCCGTACCCTACGGCAAATGCGATTTACTCCGCATTCGGGTGGGATAAATTGGATAGGCAACGTTGCATAGGAATTGTAGGGGACGGCGCTTGCGACGTACCGCATGGCAGATGCGAATATGTTCTATCTACGGTTTTCGATATAAGAAACGCCTGCCATTCTGCGGTACGTCATAAATGCCGTACCCTACGGCAAATGTGATTTGCTCCGCATTTGAATGGGGAATATCGGAAACGTTTCGGGAGGAGCAAGCCCCTCCCCTACAATGGGTTTGATCTGCTTCGCGTTTGGCTGATATATAATGGATAGGTTGCGGTACGTCGGACACGCGTGTCCAAGCGCCGTACCCTACAGAGGAATTTGCTCCGCATTTAAACGGGATATATCGGAAAGGTTTCGGCGGGAGCAAGCCCCCGCCCTACAACACTTCTTTTCTGCATATAAAAACCGCCGCGTCACACGGACACAGCGGCTGATCGCGGTATGACCCTGATCGATCAATATTCGACCGGGAGTGAATCGACCTTGTACATCTCTTTGAACTTTTCTTCATCCTTTTTATTGCGGATGAGCATGACCTCGGTAAAGTGTCCGTCGCGCTTGCTCTTGAAGCCCGCGACCTTCTCTCCCGTGCAGATGGAGCTGCGGATCACCGCCTTCTGGGTGGTCGGATCATAGGGCTCGACCTCGAAGCGGCTGACGGAATTGTGCTTGAACCACTTCATATGATCACTCCCTTTCCGCTGATTCGGGTGCGGGCTGCGATTCTTCCTTCTTCTTTTTCTTGAAGAAGCGGAAGGTGCTGAACTCCTTGCGATAGACATAGTTGATCTGGATACCGTACAACAGCAGGTAGGTCAAAAAGTACACCCAGACCATCACCATGAACACACCGGCTAAGCTGCCGTATACCGAGGACGCCGCAAAATTGCGCAGATAAATGACGATACCGTAGGTGAGGACCTTCCACGCGATCATGGTGAGCAGCATACCCGGGAACAGCGCGCGGATGGTGGTATAGGAGCGCTTGACCTTGTTGCGCAAAAACAGCTTGAGCGCCCATGCCATCAGCAGGGTTTGCAGCAGAGAAAACAGCAATTGCATCAGCGCGATCACCAGCCAATGGATCTTCTGCCCGCCGCCCAAGAGTTCGGAGATCGAGGACGCTAAGAAGATGTTCGCCAGAACGACGACCAGTCCGCCCAGCAGAATCAGAAGCATCACGATGGTGTAGCCCATCGCGTAGATGCGCTTGAGCACCCAGAACTTGTTATTCGGGATACGGTAAACGCGCAGGATACCGTCGGTGATGCAGTACATGCCCTTGCCGGCTGACCACAGCATGATGACCGCCGTGATGATCGCGGTGCCCGAGGTCGCCTTGTGGACGGAATCGACGATGTAGTTCACCAGCTTTTCGGCATAAGGGAACGCTTGCTGAGAAGTGACCATGGAAAAATCCGACGCCTTGATATCCTTGCCGGTCAGCAACGAGAACATCGAGAACACAAACAGGATCAGCGGGATCGCGGACAGCAGGAGAAAGAACGCGGACTGTCCCGCCAGCGCGGGGATATTGTCGCGGTAGCTTTTATCGAGGATGTATTTGACCTGTGCAAATACACTGTGTTTTTTGTCTTTTGTTTTCATACCATAACACCTTTTGGGAATCCGCCGGATCAAAATAACGGCGATCCGCCTTATGGTTCGACCTGACGATATAGGTTTATTTTACTATACAACAGATATTTAAGCAAGAGAAATCTCGATTTTTCCGTCCGCGCGGTTCATTCTGCCCCGCACCGCCGCCATACTGAGACTTGAAAATCAGGGACGTCGGTTGTATAATAAAAGAAAGTTTGTTCAACAGAAGGTGAAGGTATGTACATCAAAATGCAGTGCCCCCAATGCGGCATGATCGACGACATGGACGACTCCCGACAGTTCCTGTACTGTCGCTTCTGCAGCAAACAGATCAACGTTCGTGACGCCGCTTATACGGCGCAGGCAGCGGCGGCGACTCCGAATACGCCCGCAGCCGACAGCCCGAATCTGAACATCCAGTACTATTCGATCAACCCCGGTGTGACGATGATCGTGCGCTTTCTGTTTTCCGGACAGGTACAGTTCTTTGTCAGCGGTCAGCGCTTTTCGTTCCATATCCCCTACGGTTCTCACAGGATCACTTTGCAGATCGGCAGAAAGAACTACGCGCGCAACATCTTTTTGCCCGATAATAACGCGCAGGTGAACATCTACGCCTCATGGGACGGCAGGGCGCATATCGAGATCGTCAACCCGCCGTATACCCCGCCCGCGCCGGTACAGCAGGTCGTCTATGTCCCCGTACAGACGCCAATGAGCAACCCCGCACCTGCTCCCGCACCGACGCCGGGTAACGGCAGGATCTGTCCGCAATGCGGTACGGTGAATGATCCGGGCTACGTTTTTTGCGTGCAGTGCGCCGCGCGACTGGAAGCGGAACCGCCGAAGGACGCCGATCCCGTGCCGGAGGAGCCGGATGTAAAAGAGGACGCACCCATTCCCGAACAAGAGGAGCAGAATGAAACGGTCTGCGAAACCTGCGGCAGAACGCTGCATAACGACGAAACATTCTGCCCCGGCTGCGGCACAAAGAATCCGAATGTGTAACTACTGATCTAAGGACGGCTCATGATTTGAGCCGTCTTATTTTATTTTTTCAAATTTTTTCATTTTGTCCCGTTTTTTGTCTGTATTTTGTCACAGTCGCCCTGCTATGATATAGACAAAGAAAACAACAAGGGGCGAGGAACATGAAAAACAAAAACAAGAACATGATCGATATCAACAACATGGCAGAGGTGAAAAAGGCACAACAGGAGCCGACGCCGAAGAAGAAAAAGAATACAAGCGTCAAGGTGATAGCGGCGATCCTGATCGCCGCGGCAACCATCGCCACCGGCACAGCGGCATTCGTCGCCTGTAACCAAAATCTCGCCAATGAAGCCAAAAAGGCGACGATCACGGCGTCTGTCGAAAAGAACAACCGCGCCGCGAAGAATAAGGCGAAGCCCACCACGACGACCGTCAAGGCGAAACCCACTCCCACCGAGAAGAAACAGGTCGTGAAAAAGGAAACCAAAAAGTCGACACCGAAGCCGACAGAGAAGCCTGCTCAAAAGCCGACACAGGCTCCCGCGCAAAAGCCCACGCAAGCTCCTACACAAGCACCCGCTAAGGTACTGATGCAGGCGCAAAAGCAAGCGCCGACTCAGGCTCCGACACAGGCGCCGACTCAGTCCCCCCTCAAATAAGCACGATCCATTATTTGTTCAACGACTCATAGACACAAGCATTACCGGACGTTGTTCCGTTTAATATATAAACTCCTTTTTATTTGAGAAACTCCTTCTTTTCCAAAACCATCCCCCTTCGCCGCCCGCCGGAGCATTTGCGAAAGCGGGCGGCACACTTCCGTCAAAAGATGAATATTTCGAATGATAACCACTTTTCACATATCATTCACAAATTCATCAAACTTTCGACATAACTATGGGTTATGATGATATCACAGTCACAGAGGCGCTGAGGGTGAAGGAGTTGTAACCCGATCAGCTATCGCCAATGATTTGCGCAACGCCTCAATGCCGTGACTGTAACCAAAAAGCATTTGCTAATCCTTCATTTGCATGAGAACTCCTCATATAGAATACTCCTTATTAACAAAACACTCCTACTATTCTTGACAACTCCTTTTTGACAAAAGACCGCTCGATCATCGAGCGGTCTTTGTCATTAATCATATTATAGCATTTCGTCCAATATCTCGGCGGCACAGCGGCACAGCGCGGGACATGGGCGCTTTTTGTAGTACGCGTCCGTTCTCTGTTCGGGGTCGTTGCCCTCGATGGTTTGGACGCCGGATAATAATTCGCGGCAGATAATCGAGCCGTTCTTTTCCCTGAAGCGCCGCGCGAATTCCTGCACACGGTGATAATGCGCCGTTTTTGCCTCGGGATCGTCGGGATCGGCGTAGCCCTGTAACAGTCCGAGCACCATCGCCGCGCCCGATACCGTGCCGCAAAGCTCACGCAGTCTGCCCAGTCCTCCGCCGAAGGAGGATGTGAGCGTCGCGGCGGTGCGGTCATCCAGTCCGGTCACATCGCCGAACGCGAGCAGCACGCTCTGGGCGCAGTTATAGCCTTGACGGAAATTCTCCTCCGCGAGCTTGCCGTGATCTGTCATATCATCGCCTCCGATTTACTGATCCTTATGATTCTGTCACTATGATACACCAATCCGCGCGATAAGTCAAAAAACTCCGGGAGCATATGCCCTCGGAGCTTTTATCGGTTATTTGTTATTATCATGAGACCCAATCCAGTTTCAGCTTCTTCTTTTTCTCTACGCAGTCGGCAAGATACAGATTGATCAAGGTCTGGTAAGGGATTCCGGTCTCATTCGCCTGCTGCTTGAAATAGTCGATCACACCGCCGTCAATATTGATAGAGATCTGCTTCTTCAGTTTCTTGGCGTAAGGGTTTTTTACTCCTTTGGAAAAATCATATTCTTCTCTCATATTACTCACACCTCTCATAATAAGTATTGCTCTCTCGCTTATTCGCTTTTCGCGCCGAGATGATCCGAATCACATTTGATTCACGGTAGCAGTGACATACCACTAACAGCTTTGCATATTCGCTGTACCCCAATAGCAAAAACCTTTCTTCCTGCTGTGAATGATCGGGGTCGGGTATCATCAGCGCTTCTTCATCGAAAAACACGCTTGCCGCTTCTTCAAACGAAACATTGTGCTTATTAATATTCTTTATATTTTTATTAGTATCCCACTCAAAATTAATGTTATCCATAATTATATTATAATGATTTAATCATGATTGTCAATAGATATGAGATGTATTAATAACAAAAAACTCCGAGGGCATATAGTGAACCGCACCCCGTCAAGAGGACAGCGAAATAATTAAAAGAATATTTACAATGTAATAAAGTATGATTACCGCAAATTTTGGCTGGACAAGGGAATTGCCGTCAAGAGGACAGCGAAATAATTAAAAGAATATTTACAATGTAATAAAGTATGATTACCGCAAATTTTGGCTGGACAAGGGAATTGTCCTATCAGGGTTTGCGGTAAACTTATGCCGCTTTGTAGAGGCAATGTTTCTGCATGGGCGTTAGGACGCCGAGGTTGCGCTGCAAGCGATTAAAGTTGTAGTAGCGAATATAATTTTCGATCATAGCAGCTAAGCTTTCTCTGCTTGTAAAGCGTTTGCCGTAATAGCGTTCACGTTTGAGAATTCCCCAAAAACCTTCCATTGACATTTTCCGACTCTGGACATACTCTGTTCCATACCGACAGTCACCAGCTTCTGATGAAACACTCTATTAGTATACTGAAAACCTCTGTCGCTATGGAACAAGGGTTTAGCATTTGGATTGTCAGCAACAGCCTTGTCGAAGGTTTCAAATACCAGCGGATTGTCGTTTCGATCACGAATAACAAAGGAAACAATCCTGCGGTCATACAGATCAAGAATAGCACTCAGATAGATCTTGTGTACCTCAATGCCCTCATACCATTTGAATTCCGTCACATCAGTCAGCCACTTCTCGTTAGGCTTGTCTGCGTGAAACTCGCGGTTAAGAATGTTTTCAGCTATATACTGAGGATTGCTTGCCTGTCTGGTGCAACCATGGTTACTGTATTTAATGGTTGATTTGATTCCTTTCTTACGGCAGATACGCAACACTCGTTTGTCGTTGACAGGCTTCCAGATCATCCCTCAAACGGCGATAGCCTTTATCCGGGCTTTCCGTGTGCATTTCTTCCAGCTTCTCGGCTATCTCTTCATTCAGCTTTTGCCGAGGGGACATCTTGCCGCTGCTCCATTCGTAGTATGCTGAACGAGATACTTTCAAAACAGAGCACGCGGATTCTACCGTATAATCTGACTCCTTGATTGCTATGTATATATGTTCCTGTCTTACTTGCGATAAGCATCTCTCCTCTCTATTTCTTCCAATTTTTTTAGCAGATCACGCTCCATTCTCGTCATATACAGCTCATGCTCTAACTGTGCGATCTTCACTTTCAGTTCTTCTTCCTCGGTACGCGGTTCCTGTTGTGCTGTCCGCTGACCGCGCCGATCTTCCAAGCCTGCTTCTCCAAGTTCACTGAACTTCTTGACCCATGTGTAAATCTGCTGATAGCTGACTTGGTACTTTAAAGCTGTTTCGCCATAGTTCTTGCCGTTAGCGATACAA
>CACWXE010000064.1 GCA_902764715.1 uncultured Ruminococcus sp.
AATCGACTGTCGGAGAGCTTTTTGATCTCATTCAGCACCCAGCGGATCGCCCCGATGGACACCACCACCGCGATGTACCGAAACGACGATACGGGCGACGCGAATAGGTAGCTCAGCGCCGCGCCCAGCATTCCCGCGGGCATATAGGTGAACGGCAGTGCCGCCACCACCGACGCGCCGAACGGCGACAGCTCCCCCAGAGTCGCCCCACGCGACACGACGCCGCCCATCAAAAAGCAGGAGATATGGATGACCGCCTCCCGCGCGACATTCCGCGCCGAGAGCTCCTTCCCGCGGGCTCGTCCGCCCTGAACAGCTTGTACAACAGACATTATATCATTCCTTTTTTGAATAGTTACCGGTTATCAAAAGCCTTCCCCTTGGGGGAAGGTGTCACCAAAGGTGACGGATGAGGGGATTACTCTTCCTATTGATGTCGGACTCGCTAAGGCTGTATGTTTACCGAGGATAAAGGAAAAGATTCACACTCTTTGTTTAGATGATCTTTCAACTAAGTCAGCCCCTCATCTGACTCAGCTTACGCTGAGCCACCTTCCCCCCGAGGGGAAGGCTTTTTTCGTTCGCCATTCACATTGTTCTTGTCCTAAGTATAACGGAAATGACTGCGTGCGTTTGTCGGGGTGTGGATGGATTTTTCGGTAATGTTTTCGGATAATGGGGTGGACAGGAAAAAGATTTACGACGAAATGCAAAACGCCGTAGAGAATGATTAGTTTTGCAAACAAAAAGAGCCTCTCCGCTCGGAAAGGCTCTCAAAATGTTAGATCGTGTTACGAAAGCGTCGCGGCGATGACCGCCTTGATGGTGTGCATACGGTTCTCCGCCTCGTCAAAGACGATGGACTGCTCGCTCTCGAACACCTCGTTGGTGACCTCCATGCAGTCGATGCCGAACTTGTCGTGGATCTGCTTGCCGATGGTGGTGTTCAGGTCGTGGAACGCGGGCAGACAGTGCATAAAGCGGCACCCTTCGCCGGCGTTGTCCATCAGCGCCTTATTCACCTGATAGGGGCTAAGGTCACGGATGCGCTCCTCCCATACCTCGTCCGGCTCGCCCATACTGACCCATACGTCGGTATAGATCACATCGGCGTTCTTTGTCGCGGTCATCGGATCCTCGATGAATTCAAGGGTAGCGCCGGTGTCCTTCGCGATCGCCTGACACTGTGCGACCAGCTCCGCGTCCGGGAAGTATTTTTTCGGCGCGCAGGCGACAAAGTGCATTCCCATCTTGGCACAGCCGACCATCAGGGAGTTGCCCATATTATAGCGCGAATCACCCATATAGACGAGCTTTTTGCCCTGCAGAGAGCCGAAATGCTCACGGATGGTAAGGAAGTCGGCGAGGATCTGGGTCGGGTGGAACTCGTTGGTCAGTCCGTTATAGACCGGAACACCCGCGTATTTCGCGAGCTCCTCGACGATCGCCTGACCGAAGCCGCGGTATTCGATCGCGTCATACATCCTGCCCAGCACACGGGCGGTGTCGGCAATGCTCTCCTTCTTGCCGATCTGCGAGCCCGAGGGATCGAGATAGGTCGGGTGCATACCGAGGTCAGCCGCCGCGACCTCAAACGCGCAGCGGGTGCGGGTCGAGGTCTTTTCAAAGATCAGCGCGATGCTTTTGCCCTCGCACAGGCGATGGGGCGTGCCCGCCTTCTTCTTCGCCTTTAAATCGGCGGCAAGGTCGATCAGACCGCCGATCTGATCGGGAGTCAGGTCTAATAGTTTTAAGAAATGTTGGTTTTGTAAGTTCATGATAGCACCTCGATCACAATTTAATTAGGAATTAGAAATGAGAAATTAGGAATTGCGGGCGGACGCTGTCCGCACCTGATTGATAAATGGAAACAACGCGTTACGGTTCCATCCAATAGGAATCAAAAGCCGAAGGCTTTCCCATAATTCCTAATTCCTAACTCCTAATTCCTCATTATTTCAACGCCTCTATGATCACATCCACCGCTTCGGTGAGCTGTTCCGTCGGGATGTTCAGCGGCGGTAATAATCTCAGTTTTTCTTTGGCGGACAGGCACAGAACGCCGTTTGCCATGCACGCGGCGATCACCTCGGACACAGGCTTCTTGGTTTCGATACCGATCATCAAGCCCATACCGCTGACGGCATAGCCCGCCGCTTCGACACGCTCTTTGACATACTGTCCCTTTGCGGCGACTTCCGCGAGGAACGCCTCATCCATGCGATTCATCACCGAGATCGCGGCGGCGGCGCAGACAGGGTTGCCGCCGAAGGTAGAGCCGTGATCGCCGTAGCCGAGCACCTCGCCGACCTTTTCACTCAGCAGGGTCGCGCCCATCGGCAGACCTGCCGCCAATCCCTTTGCGGTCGATACCACATCCGGCTGTACATCAAAATTCATATAGGAATAGAGCTTGCCGGTTCTGCCGTTGCCGGTCTGCACCTCATCGACCATAAAGACGATGTCGTTCTCCTTGCAGATCTTCTCGACCGCCTTGACATAGGCTTCATCGAGCGAATTCACGCCGCCCTCGCCCTGTACGGTCTCGATCAGGATACCGGCGACCTTGTTCTCTTTGACGAGCTTCTCCAGGCTCTCACTATCATTCGGCTCAGCGTAAAGGAAGCCGTCGGTCAGCGGCAGAAAATCATGGTGGAAGTTGTCCTGACCTGTCGCCGCGAGAGTCGTCAGCGTTCTGCCGTGAAAGCTCTTTTGCAGTGTGATGATGTTGTAATACTCAGCGCCCTTATGCTGTGCGGCATATTTGCGCGCGACCTTGACCGCGCACTCGTTCGCCTCGGCGCCGGAGTTGCTGAAAAACACCTTGCTCATCCCGGTACGGGTGCAAAGGATCTCCGCGAGCTCCGCGCAGGGAGCGGTGTAGTACAGGTTGGAGGTGTGCTGTAACAGTTTCGCCTGATTCGCGACAGCGTCCGCCCATACGGGGTCGGAATAGCCGAAGGCGTTGACGCCGATGCCCGACGTCATGTCGATATACTCCTTGCCGTTATCGTCCCAGCAAAGGCAGCCCTTGCCCTTGACGATCGCGAGATCGAAGCGTTTATAGGTATGCGCGATATAGCGCTCATCGGTCTGTTTGATACTCATAATTACTCCTTAGTGGTCAGTGTTTAGTGGTCAGTGGTCAGTCAATTCACATATCAATAGGTGTGGACAGCGTCAGCCAAAAGCTGATCACTGATCACTGACAACTGATCACTGTTTATCATCCCCGAGCACCATCGTGCCCGCGCCTTCGTCAGTCATCAGCTCCATCAGGATAGAATGGGGCACTCTGCCGTCCATGATGATGACCTTCTGCACGCCCTTATAGATCGCCTCGATACAACAGCCGACCTTGGGGATCATGCCGCCGGAGATCACGCCGTCGCGATAGAGGGTCTGTGCCTCCGATACCGTGATCTGCGGGATCAGGCTCTCGGGATCGTCCTTATCCTTTAAGATGCCCGCGATATCGGTCATCATGATCAGGCGTTCCGCTTCGATCGCGCCCGCGATATACGCCGCGGCGGTGTCGCCGTTGATGTTATAGGCGTTGCCGTCCTTATCGCATCCGATGGTGGACACGACGGGGATATAGCCCTTTTCGAGCAGATCCATGATGGGCTCGGGACGGATGTTGGTGACGTTTCCGACAAAGCCGAGGCGGGGATCCTTCTGCTCCGCTTCGATCAGTCTGCCGTCCATGCCGGAGATGCCCATCGCCTTGCCGCCCTTGCTCTCGATCAGGTTGACGAGCGTTTTGTTGACCTTGCCGGACAGCACCATCTGGACGATGTCGATGGTCTCCTGATCGGTCACGCGCAGACCGTCGACGAACTCGGGCTTCTTGCCCACGCGCTCCATCACCTCGTTGATCGCGGGGCCGCCGCCGTGCACCAGCACGACCTTGACGCCGATCAGCCACAAGAGGACGATGTCCTGCATGACCTGCTGTTTGAGCTCTTCGTTGACCATCGCGTTGCCGCCGTATTTGACGACGACGATCTTTCCGTTATATTTTTTGATATACGGCAGTGCGGCGGTCAATACCTCCGCCCTATCCGCGTTTGATATTTCGTTGTTCATGGTTACCTCCAAACAGCCTCCCTTTGGTAAAGGGAGGCGGGTTCGCGTTAAGCGAACTCGGAGGGATTGCATAATTGATCGAGCGTAGCGAGCAACTAACTGATTTGGTTGGTCGCTTTGCTCCGTTTGAACAATCCCTCACCCGCTCCCGCGGGAGCTCCCTTTACCAAAGGGAGCCTTTTACGTCCTGTAATCCCCGTTGATCTTGACGTAATCATAGGTCAGATCACAGCCCCACGCGGTGGAACTGTACTCACCGTCGTTGAGGGCGACAAGGATCTCGATCTCCTTTTCGAGCAGGATCTCCTTCGCCTTTTCCTCGCTGAACGGGATACCCGCGCCGTTTTCACAGACGGTGATCGTACCTTTATCGCTCTTGAAAGATACGTCGATCTTAGTCACATCCACATCCGCGCCGGAGTAGCCGATTGCGCACAGCACACGACCCCAGTTCGCGTCCGCGCCGAACATCGCCGCTTTGAGCAGGCTCGAGCAGATGACGGACTTCGCGACCGTCTTGGCAACAGCGAGGGTCTTTGCGCCGCTGACCTGACATTCGAGCAGCTTGGTCGCGCCCTCGCCGTCACCGGCGATCATGCGGCACAGTCCCACGGTGACCGTGTTGAGCGCCTGCATAAAGGCGGCGTAATCCTCGCCCTCAGCGGTGATCTCGGCGTTTTGCGCCAGACCGTTCGCAAGCACCACGACCATGTCGTTGGTGGAAGTGTCGCCGTCGATAGAGATCATGTTGAATGTATTCTTGATATCGCCCGACAGTGCCTTTTGGAGCAGCGCGGGAGCGATCGCGCAGTCGGTGGTGATGAACACCAGCATGGTTGCCATGTTCGGGTGGATCATGCCGCTGCCCTTGGCGATGCCGCCGATACGGCAGGTCTTGCCGCCGCAGGTGAACTCCACCGCGACCTCTTTGGGCACGGTGTCGGTGGTCATGATACCCAGCGCCGCGTCACGGCTGCCGTTTTCGGACAGCTTGTCAACCAGCTCGTCCATCCCGTTTTGGATGGGCTCGAGGCTCAGCGGCTGACCGATGACGCCGGTAGAAGCTACCGCCACATCATTTGCCGCGATACCGGTCTTTTCCGCGACCAAAGCAGCCATGCCCTCGGCGATCTCGATGCCGTCGGCGTTGCAGGTATTGGCGTTGCCGGAGTTGCAGATGATCGCCTGCGCCTTACCGTCGGCGATATGCGCCTTGGTGACGGTCAGGGGAGCGCCCTTGACGAGGTTGGTCGTGTAGACTGCCGCCGCCGAGGCAGGGGTACTGCTGACGATCAGCGACAGATCGTTTTTCGATGTATTCCTGCGGATACCGCAATGGATGCCCGACGCCTTGAAGCCCTGAGCCGCGGTCACACCGCCTTCAATTTGTTTCATATTCATATTCCTTCCTTTCAAAGGAGTCAGCCTTCCCCTCGGGGGGCGTTTGATTCCTTCGGAAACCTCATTCGGTGCGAATTCATTATTGAGAATTCCTAATTCCTCATTCCTAATTCCTCATTATATGACTAAACCCTCTGCTTCATCCAGACCCAGACGGATGTTCATGTTCTGGATCGCGGCGCCGGAAGCGCCCTTGCCGAGGTTATCAAAGCGCGAAATCATGGTGATACGCTCATCGTTGCCGTAAGCCGCGACCACCATATCATCACGGCCGCTGAACGCCGCGGCGCTGATCAAGCCGCCCTCGGTGCTGTCGTCATAGCGGATCAAGCCGCTCTTGTAATAATCCTTGTAGGCTGTCTTGATGTCATCGAGGGTAAAATTCTTACACCCAAGATCCTGCGTGACAGTCACGCTGACCTCCATGCCGCTGTAATAATCCGCGACGATGGGGCTGAATACAGGATCTTTGTCAAGCCCGCAGAGCTTTGCCATCTCGGGCAGGTGCTTATGCGACTGACCCAGCGCGTAGATACGCGGCGCGTCGAACAGCGGATCACGATCCCGCGCCTCATATTCGGCGATCATCTTCTTTCCGCCGCCGGAATAACCCGTCAGCGAGAAGCACGCCAGCGCGCTGTCCTTTTGGATGATCCCCAACTCAACGAGGGGGCGGACTAAAGCGATAAAACCGCTCGCGTGGCAGCCGGGGTTGGCGATACGGGTCGCTGTTTTGAGCTGTTCCCGCAGCCCTGTCAGCTCGGGCATACCGTATGTCCAGCCGTCCGCCGTGCGGTGGGCGGTGGAGGTGTCGATCACGACCGTGTCGGGGTTCTCGATCAACGATACCGCTTCTATCGCCGCCTGATCGGGCAGACAGAGAAAGCTGATATCACTTTTGTTGAGCATTTCACGGCGCGCGGCGGTATCCTTGCGGAGCTCATCGGGCAGGATCATCAGCTCGAGATCCCGGCGCTCGAATAAGCGCTCGCGGATCCGAAGCCCCGTAGTTCCGGCACTGCCGTCGATAAATATTTTGTGCATTGTCATATTCCTTCCGGGTAGAGCAAATCAGAGCCTTCCCCTTGAGGGGAAGGTGGGCAATTTGCTTGCAAATTGGTCGGATGAGGTGGAAGCCTCACCGATAATTCATTTCATAGGCGGAAGCAGAAACGCATCCACCTCATCCGTCACCCTCCGGGTGACACCTTCCCCTCAAGGGGAAGGCTATTTACAACTTCTCTCTCACAAATCGGATCTGCTGTTCGATCGACTGCACCGAGGTGCCGCCGACGGAATTGCGCTTGTTGACGCAGGTAAGCAGATCGATATCCTCATACAGATCCTGCTCGAACAGGTCTGAATATTCTTTGTATTTCTCCAAAGGCAGGGTCTCGAGCACCTCGCCGTTGTCGATGCAATAGGCGACGATCGAGCCGGAGATCTTATACGCCGAGCGGAAGGGCATCCCCTTCTTGGTCAGGTAATCGGCAAGGTCGGTCGCGTTGATAAAGCCGCGCTGAGCCGCCTTCTTCATATTCTCTGTCCTGACCTTGATGGTGGAGATCATGCCGATGAAGATCTTCACGGACATGGAGGCGGTATCGACCGCGTCGAACACACCCTCCTTATCCTCCTGCATATCCTTGTTATAGGCGAGGGGCAGACCCTTGAGCACCGTCAAAGCGCCCATCAGATCGCCGTATACACGACCTGTCTTGCCGCGCACCAGTTCCGCCATATCGGAGTTCTTCTTCTGCGGCATGATGGACGAACCGGTGGTGTAGGCGTCGGAAAGCTCTACAAAGCCGAATTCCCAACTTGACCAGAGGATGATCTCTTCACTCAGGCGCGAGAGGTGCATCATCAATATCGCGATATCGGACAGCAGCTCGATGACAAAATCACGGTCGGACACGCCGTCGAGCGAGTTCATCGCAATGCCCTCAAAGCCGAGCTGTTCCGCCTCAAAATAGCGGTCGGTGTCATAGGTAGTGCCCGCCAAAGCACAGCAGCCGATCGGAGAGATATTCATCCTGCGCTTGCAGTCGGTCATGCGGTCGACGTCACGCAGGAGCATCATCGCGTAAGCGAGCAGATGATGACCGAACATAACGGGCTGCGCTCTTTGCAAATGAGTATAACCGGGCATAATCGCCTCTTTGTACACCTCCGCTTTATCGGCGAGAGCGGCGATCAGGTGCTTGGTATCGGCGCACAGCTCATCCACACGATTCATCAGATACATACGCAGATCGAGCGCGACCTGATCGTTTCTGGAGCGCGCGGTATGGAGCTTCTTGCCCACGTCGCCGACGCGCTTGGTCAGCTCTTCCTCTATGAACATATGGATATCCTCGGCGTCCATATCGATCGGGAGCTTGCCCGAGGAAATGTCCTCGAGGATCTTCAGCAGCTCGTCACAGAGGGTGTCAGCCTCCTTGCGATCAATGATGCCCTGCTTGGCGAGCATCTGCGCGTGCGCGATAGAGCCCGTGATGTCCTCCTTGAACATCCGCGAATCAAAGCCGATGGAGCTGTTGAACTCGTCAGCCAGCTTGCTGGTATCTCCGGCGGTACGACCCGCCCACATTTTAGCCATAATAATACATCCTTTATATACGCCGTGAGGGTCGGGGGTATCGATAGACTTCCCCGACCCGTAAACGTTGATCTTTGAATTGAAAGTTGAAAGTGGAAAGTTGAAAATGAAGGAACCTCGCTTCGCTCGAACAATTTTCCGATTGATGCTGAAACAATTTTCCATTTTCCATTATCCATTTTCCACTGGCGAGAAAAATTATTTATTTTTCTCGTCCACGACCGCCTGCACCTTGATGGGCAGACCGTAGAGGTTGATGAAGCCTGCGGAATCGGTCTGGTCATAATCGGACTCGCCGAAGGTCGCGATCTCCTCGCTGTACAGGCTGTAGGGGCTGTCGACGCCAGCCTTGATGATGTTGCCCTTATACAGCTTGAGCTTGACATAGCCGGTGACCTTCTCCTGGGTCTTGTCGACGAATGCGGAGAGGGCTTCTCTCAGCGGGGTGAACCACTGACCGTTGTATACCAGCTCGGCGAATGTGATGGACAGGCGCTGCTTCTCGTGCATGGTCATCTTGTCGAGGCAGATGGACTCGAGGGTCTCATGCGCCTTGTACAGGATGGTGCCGCCGGGAGTCTCGTATACGCCGCGGCACTTCATGCCGACCAGACGGTTCTCGACGATATCGAGCAGACCGATACCGTTCTTGCCGCCCAGCTCGTTGAGCTTGAGGATGATATTCTTCGCGGACATCTTCTCGCCCATCTCGAGGAAGCCGGGCTTCTCATATGTCGGCTCGTTGTTGGTATCCTCGAGGTCAAGACCCTCATGGCTCAGGTGCCACAGGTTCTTATCCTTAGAGTAGTTGGTCTCACGGTTGATCTTGAGGGGGATGTTATGCGCCTCGGCATACTCGATCTCTTCCTCACGGGACTTGATGTCCCAGATACGCCACGGAGCGATGATGGGCATGTTGGGAGCGAAGTGCTTGATCGCCAGCTCGAAACGAACCTGATCGTTGCCCTTGCCGGTACAGCCGTGGCAGATCGCGTCGGCGCCTTCCTTGAGAGCGATCTCGACAAGACCCTTCGCGATGCAGGGACGCGCGGTCGAGGTACCCAGCAGGTATTCCTCATAGACAGCGCCCGCCTTCATGGTGGGGATGATGAAATCGTCGACATACTCCTCGGTCTGGTCGAGGACATAGAGCTTGGACGCGCCGGTTTTGAGCGCCTTTTCCTCCAGACCCTCGAGCTCGTCGTTCTGACCGACGTTGCCGGATACCGCGATGACCTCGCAGTTATTGTAGTTCTCTTTGAGCCACGGGATGATGATGGATGT
>CACWXE010000065.1 GCA_902764715.1 uncultured Ruminococcus sp.
TGGTTCCTCGAGGTGATGCCCAAGGACGCCAACAAGGGCGAGGGATTAAAAAAAATCTGTGACGACGCGGGGATCGACATCCGCGACGCGGTAGCCTTCGGCGACAGCTTCAACGATATTTTTATGATCAAAGCCGCGGGCACGGGGATCGCGATGGGCAACGCCGAGGATGCGCTCAAAGAAGTTGCCGACCGCGTCACCGACGACTGCGACCGCGACGGCATCGCAAAAGCGCTGGAGGAATTGGGAATCGTATCCAATTAGGAATTAGGAATTAGGAATTAGGAATTGTGGGAAACGCTAACGCGTTTTGAATGATAATATAGAGAATAAAGGTAACGCTCATGACTCTTTGATAAAGCCATGAGCGTTATTCTTTTAAAGTATTATGTTATATAAAATAGGAATCGGGTGCGGGCAGAGCCCGCCATTCATTCCTAATTCCTAATTGCTAATTCCTCATTAAATCAGAGTTCGGTCAGGCAGTCATCCAATGCTTTGGTGATCGCCTCTTTGTCGAGGTTCTGACCGATGAAGACCAGCTTGATCATACGGTCGCCGTACTTATCGTCCCAATCCTTCTGCAGCTCGGGATCCTCCTTGAACATCTTGCGGCGGATCTGCGCGGGAGCGGCGGCGAGCCACTGACCGTAGTCGGTGCAGTCCATCTGCTTGCCGGACTGCTCGAACATGATCGCCCAATCCTTGTCCTCCTTGATCCAGAACAGACCCTTGGCGCGGATGACATTCTTCGGGAAGGACGCGAGGAATTTCTCGAATTTATCCTTAGCGAACGGCTGACGGCGATAGTACACAAAGGTGCCGATGCCGTATTCCTCTACCTCACCGCCCTCATGATGATGGTGATGATGATGGTGACCGCCGTGGTGGTGACCATCGTGATGGTCATCGTGATCGTGATCGTGGTCATGATGATGCTCATGTTCCTCGTGGTCATGGTCATGGTCGTGATGATGCTCGTGTTCCTCATGGTCGTGGTCATGATGGTGTTCATGCTCGTCGTGATCATTTTCCTCTTCAACGTCGGTGTTCAGCTCCTGCACCCATGCGGCGGAGGAAGCGACCTTGTCAAAGTCGAAGTTGTTGGTGTTGAGGATCTCGCTGATCTCCACGTTGCCGCGGGTGGTCTCGATGATCTTCGCCTCGGGCTGGAGCGCGCGGATGACCTTGCAGATGTTGACCAGCTCATCATCGGTAACGAGGTCGATCTTGTTGAGGATGATGGTGTTGCAGAACTCGATCTGCTGGATCAGCAGGTTCTCGATGTCCTCATCGTCGATATCATCCTTCAGCAGTGAGCCGCCGCAGCCAAATTCACTGCTCAGGCGAGCCGCGTCGACGACGGACACGACGTTATCCAGACGGCAGAGCTTCGGCAGTCGGGGATCGTTGTAGGAGCCGTCGAGCATGGAGATGGTCTGCGCGATCGGGATCGGTTCACAGATACCGGATGCCTCGATCAGGATGTAATCGAACTTCTGCTGCTCTACCAGACCGAGGATCTGCTCGATCAGATCGGTCTTGAGGGTACAGCAGATACAGCCGTTCTGGAGCGGCACGAGGTTCTCGTCCTTTTCATTGACGACGCCGCCCTTCTGGATCAGCTCCGCGTCGATGTTGACCTCGCCGATATCGTTGACGATGACGGCGACCTTGTAGCCCTCCTGATTGTTGAGCACATGATTCAATAATGTCGTTTTACCCGCGCCGAGATAACCGGTCAGCAGGGTAACGGGAAGAATTTTTCTCACTTCTATCATTCCTTTGTTTTGGATTACACTTGTATTATAGCACAATCGCGAAATTTGGCAAGCAGGGGAAGTGCCGACTTTTTGATGACCGCGCCGATCAGTTTTATGATTTTTGCCGACAAAGACGGAGATCGACGGGATCAAATAGCGAAACAATCTTAAATCGTTTGTAAATTTTCGTCGATTTATCTTGCTTTAAAGAATTATGTCGGTTATAATGTGTTTGCAGAACTATTATTTTCACTTAAAAGGAGTAAAACTATGCCTAATAATGATTTTCACGACGACTATGAGCCGAACGCCATCGAGCGTGACCGCATGGAACGAAGAGAACAGACCAAGAGAAAGGGCCGCATCACCAGCATATTGGTAATCGTCATCGCCGCAGTGGTGATCATCGGCATCATCATCGCGGTCGTCGCTTTGGTCGGCAAAAACAAAAAGCCGGCTGACACGACTCCTACCGCTGTGACCGCGACCATCGCTTCCGAAACACAGGCGGCGAAGGAAACAACAAACGCCACTACGCCGCAGTCTACACAGCCCGCCAGAGATCCCGCGCTCAACAACATCTCCTCCTCGCAGGGTGATAACGCGCAGCAGGCGACTCTCCCCGCTTCTTCCTCTTCGGGTTCTGCCGACGCGTCGTCACAGACCTCTTCCTCGAGCGCTTCTTCCTCCGCTTCTTCCGCGGGCGGTTCCTACAGCAGCGGCAATGCCCTGCACTACACCGCTTCGGGTCAGACGTCCTACGGCTATGACTGGACTTATTCCGGCGGCGGCGGTATCGTCAACGTCAGCTGCAACTATGACTTCAACACCAAGCAGTATGACTTCAACATCACCGGTGTAGCTCCGGGTACCGCTTCTCTCACCCTGTATTACAACACCGCGGACGGCGTACAGCAGCCCGTCAACATGACCGTACAGGTCGACAGCAATCTGAACGTCACTCAGATCGGCTGATATGACGATCAGTTGAGATCGCCGCATCCCTGTTAGGGATCCACAACAATAAATACTGATATCAAAAATGCGTGCCGGAACTCCGACACGCATTTGTTTTATTTATCCGTTATTTCATTTTACCCTCGGTCGGGATCGTTACCTTATTGTTGGCTTCGGCATACAGCTTTGCCCAGTTGCCGACAAACGCCTCTTTGACTTTTTCCCAATTCGCGTCGGTTCGGTCGGCGTTATAAGTGCTCAGCGCCGTGACCAGCTCCGAACGGTAGGTCGCCGGGTTCGGCTGATGGAGCATCAACCAGTCCATCCTGAAGTTGCCGTTACTGATATACTCGCTTTGTTTCGCCAAAAATCCGTTTTCGGACTTTGCGGCGTTTTTGTAGGGCATATTACCGATCTGATTGACCATCTCTTTGCTGGCGGTCTCGTCGGTCACGAGCCACTTCATGAAGTCGAGCGTTGCTTTTTGATCCGCCTCGGATACAGTGGCGTTGACCGCCCAGAAGTTCTCCGAACCGCTGTTCAGACCTGCTTTTTCCTCACCCTTTACGCCGCAGTAGTACGGGATCATCGTAACGTTCGAGATCTTCTCGGACAGGGTCGCATAATCCCATGAACCGGTCAGGAAGAACGCGGCTTTTCCGGAGGTGAACTCTTCCGTCGGGTTATGACCGCCCTCGGCGAGTGTCTCGGGCGCGGATACCGCGTTGTTGATACAAAGGTCATAGAGGTTCTTATAATTCGGCAGATACGCGCCGGTGATCGACTCGGGCGATTCCTTCCATGAACCGGAGTCCTGTTCCTCATAATAGTATTCGAGGTTCGCCAGATGTCCGGTGAGTCGCCACGAAGAGCCGGAGTCCAGATCGGGAGAGCAAAACGCGTCAAAGCCGAGCCATGAGGCATTTTGATGGATCGTCTCGACAACCTTTTTCAGAGAATCAAAGTTCTTGATATCGTCAACCTTATATCCCATTCTCGCGAGCAGATCGGGGTTGACGGCGATGCCGAAGCACTCAAGGCAGTACGGGATCGCGACCAACTTATTCTCTTCGGTCTTAAAATTATAGGACGAAGTGTTCAGCTCGTCATAGATAGCGGTGCCGGTCAGATCGAACGCCGATTCTTTCCATTCATCAGCGGCGTCCTGGTTATTGATCACAAACAGCGATGGCGGATCCTCCGACTTCATCTGTTCGCGCAGCGACTGCAGATACTCGCCGCTTGCGGGCGTTTCTATCTTTACCGGAACGCCTTTTTCTTCCTTGTACTTATCCGCCAGCGAACGCAGGGTCGCATCCAGCTCGGGCTTGAAATTCAGCCAGTAGACCGAGCCCTTGCCGGAACCGAAGTCACAGGCGGTCATCGATACGATCAGCATAACGGAAATGATCAGAGCAATTATTCTTTTTGATCTCATTTGGCATACTCCTATCGTAAACCGACGCAAGACAGTATAACGCGATCGGTTCACCTAATATATCATTATAAGTATAATCGAAAGAAAGAATCTTGTCAACCACAGACATTGAAGATCGGAGCCAAACCGTCTCTCAACGAACAAACCCCCGCCTCAAACGAAGCGGGGGTTATAGATTCTTTAGCAGCGATCAGCTTGAACAGAATTATTCAGCGGTTACAGTCCACAGACTCTTCTGCGCGTTGGCATGCTGAGAGATCGCCTTTGCGTCAGCCGAATTGATTCTGTTCTTGGGAGCGGCAGTATCGGCACAGGCAAACTGATAGGGGTCAATCTCCTTGAGATCGATCTGACCGTTCGCGTGCTGAGAAGTTCTCTTCGCGTCAGCGGAATTGACTCTGCCGTTGCTGTCGGCGTCACCGATCGGGCAGATCTTGACGTTCTGCACGGTATCGGCGGAAACGGAAACGGTATACTCACGGGTCACGTGATTGCCCTTTTCTACGCTGAGGGTATATTCGCCCGCGGGAACGTTCTCGAAGGAATAAGCGGTGTCAGCCTTGACGCCGGAGTAGGAAGCAGTCACGATCACGGTATCGGTATAGTTGTTGTCAGAGCCGGTCAGCTTCAGTGTGACGTCGTTGACGCCGTCATTGGTCTTATAGCTGGTAGCGGTACCGCTGACGGTATAGCCGGTCACAACCGGTGTCGCGGGCTCGGAGAGAGCAACAGGGCTGGTAAAGTTGTCGTTGACGATCACGCCCTTGTTGACGATTCTGGTCAGGTCATAGTCGGAACACGCAAGAGTCGTGAAGGCGTTCTCTACGGTAGCGGTACCTGCCGCCTTGACCTTATACTTGCAGATGATCAGCGCCTTGTTATCGGCGTCAAACTTAAAGCCGCTGTAGCTGGCGATGGTAGCGTTATAATAAACAGCGCCCATGCCGGGTTTTTCTTCGGATTCGGTCCAGTGACCACTAGCAACGGTTGCGGTTTTGGTGACGGGGAAAACCGTTTCTACATCATAGACGTCGCCTTCGACGGGATCATATTCTTCTGCCAGTTCCAGCACGGAATTGGTATAATACTGCGTACCATCGAGAGAACCGATCTTGCCGCTGTTGATCTGGCTTGCGTTCAGATAAGTGTAGGTGGTAAAGGTTTCACCTACGGCATAGGTCTTGGTAACGGTATCACCCTTGACGCTCTTGAGTGTAACTGTGGCGGTGCCGGTCTCGGCAGCGCTGAAGGAAACAACAGTTACGGACGCAACGATCAATACCGCGAGCAGAACGCTCAGTAACTTTCTCATAAGAATTCCTCCTAAAATATTATTTTTGCAATCAAGCGAAAGAGGCAAAAACCGATAATCTGCTTCAATCGCTTTTTTATTGCTTCTATTGTAACAAATAATTTTGTAAAGTTCAATACTAAAATCCCGAAAAAATAAGAATTCACAATCTTTTTACAATGCGCCGGCGTCAGCAGAACAAACAAAGCTCCCTTACCGGGGGTAAGAGGGCCTGAGATAACGTTATTTTGCTTTGGAACTTGACTGGGAGCTTGAGGAAGAAGACGTCGTTTTCTTCTCCGTGTCCTTGATCCTCCGCGCGACGACGACAAATCTGCCGTCCTCGGTATGGTAGTTACAGGTCGAAAGCGTGATCAGCTCGTCGCCGAACTTCGGTGTGATACCGGTCTCGTAGATGGCGTTCGCCTTCACGTTGTTGACATAGTCGGTAAATTCCTTCTCGGAGGAAAGCTCCTTGACATTATAATAGCAGAAATGATCCTTTTCCTCTTCTTTCGGATAGATCTTTCCGTAAAACGCCGCTACGACCTCATAATCTCTGTTTTCGTATCGGGTATCGAAGAAAATGATCTTATGATCCTGATAAAAATCGACCTTCGCGTACTTCGGCAGCTCACCAAACATCGTACCGTTATTCATATGATGACCGTAGATCAGATAGTAATTGCTCACGCGGGGACATTTTCCGTCAATGAACAGCATACCGCTGTCGGAGTACTTGCCGTAGAAATCACGGTGGAGATAATACTCCGGATCCTCGGGCTTGTACATGACGGGATAATCGATCTTGGTGCCCTCGATCTTCAGCCAGCCGAAGAAATCAGGGTTTTTATTATACAGTTCATCATATTTACGCAGGGAGCCGTCGTCATTCCTTTCATCGGTATCCAATACCATGTTAGAAAGATCGTCAAAAGTCTTTTGTTCGTTCCACGCTCTGATCAAGGTGATCAGCAGCATGGTCAAGCCGACGATGAATCCAACGATAAAGATCGAGAGGATGACGATGACAGCGGTTTTCCCTTTTTTCTTTTGAGCGGGAACAGCGGGCGTTTGCGGATCGTTCTGCGTATATGCCGCGGGAACGGTACCGGAGACCCTGCGCGGTGCGGATCGAGGGCGCCTGTCGGGCGCAGGATCACGTCGCCTGTATGCTTCCGACTCGGGTTTTACGTGTCTCATTGATCTGCCGTCTTAGTCAGGGTGAAGGACCTTCCGTCACGGGTCATGGTGAGCGTATCTCCGCTGACGGAATAATCATATTCAAAGTCGTTGCCGACGGCGGTATCCATATCGATACCGAGCTTGCCGTTTTCGGCGCTGTAGATAAAGGTATAGTTATCGACGCCCGTCAGCATGATGCCTCTGCCCCTGCCGTCAAACATATAAGTCGTACCCTGATCCAGTCTCCATGTGCCGAACAGCTCGGAGGCGTTCGCGCCGCCGTTCGGCGCCAGAGTGATATCATGACGGTCAGAGGAGGTCGGAAGGACGCCGTTTTTGTAATAAGGTGTGATGTTCGTTGTGCCGTCCTGGGTCACAGCCTGATTGGACGATCCGGAATTCTTCAATACACCGGCGCCGCGAATCCCCATGAAGGAGCCGTCTGTAGGCGCAAAAATAAACAGAAGTGAAACAGCGATTATCAGAACGAGAATCACGACGATCGCAATGATCAGCGCTTTTTTCTTTTTCTTGTCTGCATCCGTCATATTTCCGACCGTTTTTTTGTCGGAAGGCTGTTTAGTATCATTTTTCGGTGAGGAAGGTGTTGCTCTTTTCGGTGAATAGCTCATATTATCAATCCTTTGTCCATTAAACTATCCGGTGTGTCTGCTGTCCGCTTACCGCCGGCAGCAACAAATCGATCCGGTATATCACCCGGCGTTTTGCGCCGATCATGATATTTTCAGTATTCAGCTTTCATCGATTGAGATTGCCACGGGTCGAACACGCGTGTTTGCCCCTCGCAATGACTATCAAAAACCACATCTGAAAACTCAATACCAAAAACATCAGGGCGACGGCGGAAACCCGTCGCCGCCCATTAGTTTAGGGTTAGCGAATATTATTTAGTGAATATTCCCTTGCGCTTAGCAGTGTAAAGTACACCTGCGCCGCCAGCCAGAGAAGCCAGAGTGATGATCAGCCATAAGTACATGTTGGAAGCATCACCGGTCTTGGGGCTGGAGGAATCCTTAGTAGAGGAATCCTTGGTGGAAGAATCCTTAGTGGAAGAATCCTTAGTGGCGGAATCGCCGGTAGCGCCCTGATCGTCTGCCGGAGTAACCTCGGTGGGCTCTTCAGGCAAGTTGACAGCCTGTACGGTAGTTGTTGCGGGAGAAGCAGCGTCGTCGAAGTAGACCTCTACGGTGTTATCACCGTTGTGGAAGAACTTTTCGGCGCCGGTGCGACCAATGGAGATCCTAAGACCGTCCGTTACGATGTCATCCTTCTCGAAATACGACGATACATCTACACCGTTAATAAGAATCTTCTGGAAGTGCGAAGCGGTATCTTTGTCAAGAGTCGCGTCGGTGTTATGAACGTACATTTCGAAACCTTCGAGGATGATCTCAAGACTACCGTGATCGTACTTGTAGGAACTATTCTCAAACGCATAGGTGCTTGTTGCAGGTGCCGGAGCAGGCTCGGTGCCGGGCTCGGTGGGAGCCTCAGTGGGAGCCTCGGTGGGTGCCTCAGTGGGTGCCTCGGTGGGTGCCTCAGTGGGAGCCTCTGTAGGAGCCTCAGTGGGAGCCTCTGTGGGTGCTACATAGGGGATACGGAGATCTTCCGCGGTAACAACCTGTGCGCCGGTCGCGTCAGCAAACATCATTCCGCAGGATCCGCAGAGATAGTGAGCTGCTACGCCGTCCTGCTCAGGAGTAGGATCAACCTGGGGAACAAAGGTGAGGGGGTTGTCGTGTACATGAGCAGGCTCGGTGGGAGCGTCGGTGGGAGCCTCAGTGGGAGCCTCAGTGGGAGCCTCTGTGGGTGCTACATAGGGGATACGGAGATCTTCCGCGGTAA